>DASQFY010000036.1:0-17696 GCA_035632895.1 Candidatus Dormiibacterota bacterium | reverse complement strand
CCTGGTCGGCCACGCTACCTGCCAGCCCTGTACCGGTTGGTTACGGGCCGCTTATCGCGAGATCGCGCTCGTCTTCGAGAGGGCCGATGGGCCCACCCCCGCGGGCGGGGCCGGCACCCCCACGGCGGCAGCCGTCTGACCCCATCGCCCGGCTAAATCTGCGCCAGCAGGTCCAGCGGGAAGGGCGGCATCGCCAACGGGCGGACGGCCAGCCGCAGCAGGAGCAGCGGCGAGTCGTCGCCCGCGGCGCGGTTCGACTTCAGCTCACCGCAGCCGGTGCAGCGGTGGATGAGCACCCACTCGCCCTTTCCGCGGACGCTGATCGCGATCGGCTCCATGGCTGAGCCGCACTCAACGGACATGGCGCGGTCGCCCGGTCGCGCGTCGACATGACGCGACCACAGGCAGGACGGGCAATGGTTGCGGTGCTGGGTGCCTGGCGCATCAGTCGGGACGTCGAGCCGGCAATGCGCGCAGCGGAAGGATTGCGGACGCTTCAAGCAGTGTCTCCCATCGGGCCTTGGAAACGTGGGACGGAGACGCTCCGCGTCGCGCGCCGGCTTCCACGTTCAGGCCCGATAGGCCGTCAACAACGAAGCCGTCCCGGTCGGGACGGCTTTCAGGCTGCTGCGGGGTTGCAGCGGCTGGTCAGCTTCCGTTCCGGAGGCGCGACGCGGCGAGAACCGTCCGTGCGGTACTTGCCATCTCATGACCTCCGATTTGCAGCGGGTTGACGGCGCGACGGTAACGTCAGGCGGCGGTGGCGTCAAGAGCATCGGCAATGCCGGCGGGTCGGGTCCTGGATCAGCCGGTGTCCCTATCGGCCAAGTTCAGGCCGATGGATGGCCGTGTGGGTCGTGGGCTGTTCCTGGCGGCCAAAGGTGAGGGCCGATCAGGGCCCAAGTTGGCCGATACGATCACCGAGCGATCACGGGCCGCCGAGGTCCTAGGCGCGATGTATATTGACAGTCATCGATATACTGCCGGGAGTGAAGAACGCCGATCCAGACGTGGAGCTTCTCTCCGCCCTCGCTGACCCGGTGCGGCTGTCGATCATTCGCCAGCTCGCCTCGGCGCCAGGCGCCGTCTGCGCCTGCGATTTCACCGAGTGCTGCACCGTCAGCCAGCCGACCGTCAGCCACCACCTCAAGGTGCTGCGCGAGGCGGGTGTGCTCACCAGCGAGCGGCAGGGCACGTTCATCTACTACTCGTTGTCACCCGACTTCGAGCGCCGATGGGCGGGCATCGGCGCCAGCCTGTCCGGCCTCGTCCAGGTCGCATCGGTAGGCCCAGCGTGAAGGAGAGACTGATGACCGAGCAGACGCACGACGCGGTCCACGAGGCGGTGCGTGAGCGCTACGCGCAGTCCGCCATGCAGGTGCAGGCCAACGGCGAGGCCGCGTGCTGCGGGGAGGAGGGCATCGGCGCCGAGCTGTACTCAGCCCTCGAGCGCGATGAGCTGCCGGGCGCCGCCGTGCTTGCCTCGCTCGGCTGCGGCAACCCGACGGCGGTTGCGGATCTCAACGCCGGCGAACGCGTGCTCGACCTCGGATCCGGTGGGGGGATCGACGTCCTGCTGTCCGCGAAGCGGGTCGGGCCAACCGGCCGCGCCATCGGTCTGGACATGACCGACGAGATGCTGGCCCTGGCGCAGAAGAACGTCGCGGAGGCCGGTGCAACCAACGTCGAGTTCCTTAAGGGTCAGATCGAGGCCATCCCGCTGCCGGCGTCCTCGATCGACGTTGTCATCAGCAACTGCGTGATCAACCTGGCCGCGGACAAGCCATCGGTCTTTCGCGAGATCGCGCGCGTGCTGCGCCCGGGCGGGCGGATCGGCATCAGCGACATCGTGGCGGAGGACTCATTGACGCCCCAGCAGCGGGCCGAGCGCGGGTCCTACGTGGGCTGCATCGCGGGCGCGCTCTCGTTCAGCGAGTACGAGTCCGGCCTGCGCGAGGTTGGCCTGACCGATGTCTCCGTCACGTCGACCCACCTGGTCACCGACGGAATGCACAGCGCCATCGTCAAGGCCACGAAGCCGATGTCAACTGAGCCCGCGTTGAGCGTCGGTCCGCGCGAGCTTCCCCTCGCGACTGCAGGCTGCTGCGGGGGTGGAGGCTGCTGCTGACACGATTCAACCGACGAGAATCTCCGTTCCTGCCAAACATGCACCCACAGAATGGTGGGTCGGGTATTTGGCTCGCAGGACGCCGACTCCGTGGCCGCCCGTGCTCAGTTGGGCGTGCGGATGGCCAAAAATCAGTCGGGAGATCGGGCCTAACAGTCCCTCGCTGAATATCTGGCAGCGAACGCCGCAGGCCGGCTCAACGATGCCGGCGGCGGCGTCCTGCCGGCGTGGGTCGGGACCGCTGCTGGGTATCTCGGCGGGGCGGCGGCACGAAACGCTGGCGCCGGATCTCGTCGTTCATGTCGGCAATCACCGGGGGGAACTTCACGAACGCCGCCCAGGCCGCGACCGCCATGCCCGGCAGCACGATCAGCAGCAGCATCAGCAGCGGCACGTGGATGACCACCAGCAGCGGCACGATGCCCCACGAGACGGTGAGCGACCAGAAGACCCATTCGTGGAGCGCCAGGATCGCCGGGTAGCGGCGGTATCGGCGCTGCGCCGAGCTGTAGACGAACACGCTGCCGATCAGGATGACGAGTGCTCCGACCCACATCAGCGTGAACAGGTCGGGGAAACCAATCGGTGTGAAGGGCTCGAACAGCGCGTTCATCGGCCCGGGAGTCTAGCAGGCGTGGCAAGGTGTCGGCCGTGGGCATCGGCTTCATCGTCGGCATCCTCATAGGCCTGCTGGCCGTTTGGGTCGCGCTGCTCGTCCTGCTGTGGCTCTTCCGCCCCCGAGGCGTGCCACTGCGCGAGGCGCTTCGCATCGTCCCCGACCTGCTCCGGCTCGTCCGCTCGCTGGTGACGGACAAACAGGCGCCGGTTGGCGTCCGGGCCGCGCTCGTCTTCCTGCTGGTCTGGCTGGTCAACCCGATCGACCTGATCCCCGAGTTCGTGCCCGTCATCGGGCCGCTCGACGATGTGGTCGTCGCCGTGCTGGTTCTGCGCTACGTGCGCCGGCGAATCGGCGAGGACGAGCTGCGCCGCCTCTGGCCTGGGACCGATGCGGGCTACGCGCTTCTGGAGTCGATCCTACGGTGACGGCAATGCGCTCTCACGGCGCGATGCCGACGAGCTCGCCGAGCCACAGCTCGGACCCACCCTCGATCAGCGACTCGACCAGGACCTGCGGTGCACCCGACCAGTCCGCGAGTGCGAAGGTGTGGATCCCCTCGCTACCTGGCACGTCCGCCCGCTCGAGGAGCGGCGAAGTGCTGGCGCAGGACCACGTCAAGCCGTCGGCGCTGGTCGACAGGCCAAGGGCGGCATCGGGCTCATCCAGGCCGTTGCCGGAGTAGGCCAGCAGGAAGCCTTCCTCCGTTCCGATCAGGCGCGGCTGCGTGACGGCCCGGTCGTCGAAGTCGCCGCAGTGGCCGGGTGACAGGACGGGATCCTCCTGCT
This sequence comes from Candidatus Dormiibacterota bacterium, assembly GCA_035632895.1. GTDB lineage: Bacteria > Chloroflexota > Limnocylindria > QHBO01 > QHBO01 > DASQFY01. The sequence goes on along the minus strand of DASQFY010000036.1, from coordinate 14,164 downwards.
TGGACCACGTGATCCCATCGGTCGAGGTCGCCATGCCGATGTGAGGAGTGTTCCGATCGGCCATGCTGGCGCCGACGTAGACCATCAGATAGCCGTCCGCGGTCCGGACCACGCTCGCGAAGTCGACGCCAAGGCTGTCCCACGCGTCGGCGTCTCCTCGAAGGACCGGCTCCGGATCCACCACCCAGGGACCTTCCGGGGTGGTGGCCGTGGCGCGCCAGATGCTGGCCCGGAAGCCGCTCGGATCGGTGACGCCCCACAGGTACATCGTCCAGCTGCCGTCCGTCTCGATGAGCACGCTGGTCGGGATTGGCCCGGGCGGGTTGAGGTCCAGCTCCAGCCCGATGCCCTCGAGCGGATCCGCCTCGTCCAACGACCACGTCATGCCATCCTCCGACGTGCCGTAGAACACTCGCTGATCCCCGGGCTGCTGCCCGAAACCGACCAGGAAGGCGTGGTAGGTGCCGTCGATGATGACGAGTGCGCCAGGAAGGACGGCAGTCTTCCCGCCGACGTCGTTCCCCTCGAGGACCGGCGCGTCGCCGACCGGTCGGATCGCGGGCGCCGACGATGATGGGGTGGTGGCGGACGCACTCGCCGGGGGTTGCGTGGTTACGACCGGTGTCGTGGAGCAGGACGCGAGGAGACTGAGCCCCACCAGCCACGGCGCGCGGGTCAACCGCATGGATCCTCCCTGCGTCGCAACTCGGGAGGCGGGCGGGTGCCTCGCGAATCAATAGTCGGGGCAACGTCCAATAGTTCAGGTGCCGGCTCCCTGCCGCGGTCAGGGAGATCCCTGATATCAATCGGTTGCCGGGTCGGCGAACATCGGTCCACAGGAGGTGTACCGATGCGAATCATCCGAGCCAGCCTGGTCGCGCTCCCGTTCGTCGCTCTCGCGGGGTTGGTGGCGGCGCTCTCCGTGCTCATCGGGCCCGTGCGGTGACCATCAACCAGTACCGCTTCGAGGTCGTTGTCGTGAACAGGCGTCGACCGACGTGACGGATGAAGGCGATCGGCGCGGTTATACTGGTTCGCCGAGGCAGCACGCCCGCCCAAAGCGTCCACCGTCCACGCAACGTCCCCACACTGAGGTCGCCCGTTGCGCGCTCTCCTCTCCGTCTCGGACCGCGAAGGCATCGTTGAGCTGGCCCGCGGCCTGACGGAGGCCGGCATCGAGTGCTTCGCCACCGACGGCACGCGCGCCCACCTGGCCGAGAACGGGATCGAGGTCCGCTCCGTCACCGACCTGACCGATTCGCCCGAGATCCTGGGCGGCCGCGTCAAGACGCTCCACCCCAAGATCTTCGCCGCTCTCCTCGCGCGCCGCGACCAGCCGGACCACCTCGCGCAGCTGGCTGAGCACGGGGTCGAGCAGATCGACATCGTGGTCGTCAACCTCTACCCCTTCGTCGACACGGTCATGGCCGAGGGCACCACCCTCGACCAGGCGCTGGAGCAGATCGACATCGGCGGCGTCGCGCTGCTGAGGGCGGCCGCCAAGAACTTCCCGGGCGTGGCGGCGGTCAGCGACAAGACGCAGTACGCATCGGTCATGCGCGACCTGAAGGCGCTCGGCACGGTGAGCCCTGAGACGCGGCAGAAGCTCGCGGCGGAGGCGTTCGCCCTGACCGCGGGCTACGACGCACAGGTCGCGTCCTACCTGAATGCGCAGGCCGGCACGCTCTTCCCGAGCCGTCTGACGCTGGTGGTCGAGAAGAAGGCGGACCTGCGCTACGGCGAGAACCCGCACCAGCTGGGCGCCTTCTACGCGGACCCGGCACAGCATCGGACCTCGATCAGCCGGGCCCGGCAGATCGCCGGTAAGGACCTGTCGTTCAACAACCTGCTCGACCTGGACGCGGCGTGGCAGATCGCCTCTGACTTCAAGACGCCCACGGTGGTAATCGTCAAGCACGGCAATCCCTGCGGTCTGGCGAGCGTCGTGGACTTGGCCGAGGCGTTCCGGCTGGCCCTGGAGGGCGATTCGGTCAGCGCCTATGGCGGCATCATCGGTGCCAATCGGGTGGTGGACGAGGGGACCGCGCGCGCCATCCGCCCCGGCTTCTTCGAGGCGATCGTGGCTCCCGGCTACACCCCGGAGGCGCTCGAGATCTTGCGCACCAAGAAGGGCTTCGAGATCGTGGAGGTGCCGCCGAACGACAGCCACGAGGAGGAGCTGGGGATCGGCAACTTCGACTTCAAGCGGATCGGCGGCGGCCTGCTGGTGCAGACCTTCGACAACCTGGAGGAGGACCGCAACAAGCTCCAGGTGGTGACCCAGCGCCGCCCCACCCTGGAGGAGCTGACCGACCTGCTCTTCGCCTGGCGCGCCGTGCGGCACGTGAAGTCCAACGCGATCGTGCTCGCCAAGAAGCACGCCCTGATCGGCATGGGCGCCGGGCAGCCGTCCCGCGTGGTGAGCGTGGAGGTGGCGCTCCGCAAGGCCGGCGAGCGAGCGCCACTGTCGGTGATGGCCAGCGACGCGTACTTCCCCTTCCCCGATGGCATCCAGATCGCGGCCCAGGCCGGGGTGACGGCGATCATCCAGCCCGGCGGCAGCATCCGAGACGAGATGGCGATCGAGGTGGCCGATCGTCATCACATGGCCATGGTCTTCACCGGGCGACGGCACTTCCGGCATTGACCGGACGGATGGACCGATGGACAAGCTGATCTCAGTCGAGGCCGTGGCGGCCACCGAGGCAGGTGCCATCGCCGCGGCCCGCCTGATGGGACGTGGCGACCGCGAAGGCGCCGACCATGCCGCGGTGGAGGCGATGCGCCGCGCGATGGAAGAGGCGGAGATCAGCGGCACCATCGTCATCGGTGAGGGCGAGCGGGACGAGGCGCCGATGCTCTACATCGGCGAGAAGGTGGGCAACCCGGAGGCGGCGGTCGAGATCGACATCGCGGTCGACCCGCTGGAGGGCACGAACCTGCTTGCCACCGGCTCAGGGAACGCCACGGCCGTGCTCGCCGCGGCGGAGCCTGGCGGCCTCATGCACGCCCCTGACACCTACATGCGCAAGCTGGTGGTGGGGCCGCAGGTGGCGGGGCACGTCAGCATCGACGACCCGCCGGACGTCACCATCAAGATCATCGCCGAGCGGCTCGGCCGCTCACCGTGGGACATCACGGTCGTCATCCTCGACCGGCCGCGACACGAGCAGCTGATCGATGCGGTGCGCGCCACTGGTGCCCGCATCAAGCTCATCTCGGACGGGGACCTGACGGCCGGCATTTCGGTTGCGGTCTCCGGCACCGGCGTGCATGCGGTGATAGGAACGGGCGGCGCCCCGGAGGGCGTCCTGACCGCCGCCGCGCTGAAGTGCCTGGGCGGTGAGATCCAGGCCAAGTTCGCGTGGCGCTCGAAGGAGGAGATAGAGCGTGCTCGCCGGATGGGCGTCGACGTCGACGACATCGACCGCGTGTACTTCACCAATGACCTCGCCAGTGGGGAGGAGGTCGTCTTCAGCGCCACCGGGGTGACCGATGGCGAGCTCCTGCGCGGCGTCCGCTTCTTCGGCGGCGGCGCTCGCACCCACTCGCTGCTGATGGCCTACAAGCGCGGCGTCGTCCGCTTCATCGACACGGTTCACACCTTCGATCGCCAGAGCCCGCCCCGCGTCCGACTCTGAGCCGGCTGCTCAGACCAAGCGGCGATCCGTGGCCCAGCGCGTGAGCTCGTATCGGTTGGAGAGCTGGAGCTTGCGCAGGACGGCCGATACGTGGGTCTCCACCGTCTTGACCGAGATGTGGAGGCGGTGCGCGACCTCCTTGTACGTATAGCCGCGCGCGATGTAGCGCAGCACCTCGCGCTCCCGGGCGGTCAGCAGATCGAGGTCGGGGTCCAGCGGCTGCGGCGCATCGCCCCCGAAGGCGTCGAGAACGAAGCCCGCAAGGCGAGGCGAGAAGACGGCATCCCCATCGTGAATACGTCGGACCGCCGTGGCCAGGTCGTGCGCGGAGATCGACTTCGTGACGTAGCCGCGCGCGCCGGCCCGGATCACCCCGATCACATCCTCCGCGGCATCCGAGACGGACAGAGCCAGAAAGCGCACGTCCGGCTGCTCGCCGCGCACTGCGTCGATCACGGCCCGGCCCCCACCGCCCGGCATATGGACGTCCAGCAGGACCACGTCAGGCTCCGCCGACGCAATCCCGCTCACCGCTTCCTCGACCGTGCCCGCGTCGCCAACGATCTCCAGGTCGCGGCCCAGCTCCCAGCGCACGCCGGAGCGGAAGATCTCGTGGTCGTCGACCACGAAGACTCGCACCGTCACGACGCCTGCCTCTCGACGCTTCCTTCGCGGGCGGCGCGCCTCGGCAGGCGGAGCGCGACCTCGGTGCCGCCACCCGGTCGACTGTTGATCTCGGCAGAACCGCCGTGGCGTTCCATGCGGCCCGCGATCGAATCGGCGATTCCGTGTCGATCGTCCGGCACGGCCGCAGGATCGAAGCCGCCACCCTGGTCGCGGACGAATGCGGAGACGCGTTCCGGCTCGACCTCCACGTAGACGGAGATCTCGGTCGCGCCGGAGTGTCGCGCTGCGTTCGACGTCGCCTCGCCGCAGGCGGCCAGCAGCGCCCGCATCGGTTCATCCAGCTCCGTGTCGCCGACCACCACCGCCTCGACGCTGACCTGCTCGCTGCGCTCGACCTTGCCCGCCATGGCGTCGACCGCATCGCGCAATCGCATGCCCGCCACGGCCGGCGCTCTCCCGTACAGCCAGGCGCGCAGGTCGCGCTCCTGGGTCCGCGCCAGGCTCGTCATCTCGCGTGTCGTGCCCGACCGCTGGATCAAGGCCAACGTCTGGAGCACCGAGTCGTGGAGATGCGCCGCCATCTCGGCGTGTGCCTCGGTGCGGATGCGGCTGTTGCGCTCCTCCACCAGCTCGCGACCCATGCGCCAGACCCATGGCCCGGCAAGGAGTGCGGCACCACCGAGCGCCACGACCACAGCCAGCAGCATGTTGCCCGCGGCCGCCAGCGACGTGTTGGCCGCCAGGAAGACCGCCATGCCGGTGAGGATCAGCGCAGCGCCGATCGCGAAGCGCGTCAGGGAGCCGCGCGAGGCGACAACCGCTTCGAGAGGACGACTGCCGAAGAGCGACCGCGCCGTCCCCTCCTCCCCGCTCCGGGCCCAGAGGATGGCAAAGCCGATCGCGGCAAGGATGACCGGCCAGGCGGTGATCTCGCCGAACCAGAAGCCGGTGAACGCGAGCATCAGACCGATGCCTGCCACCACCAGGATCCCACCCAGGATCTGGCGGAACGTCGGGCGCTTCAGGCGCCGCCGCTCGGTGACGGCTACCGCGTCGAGCGGCTCCGCTCGCGCCAGCAGCCAGAGCAGCAGGTAGACGACGAGGCCGAACCCAAGCGCGAAGGTGAGCGCCACGAAGGCGAGCCGCACCACGAGCGGGTCGATCCCCAGGTGCTGGCCGACCCCTGCGGCCACGCCGCCGATAACCCTGTTGGAGCGGCTGCGCCGGAAGCTGGGCCGCGTCATGCGCGGCGCAACGGTGGCCATGCTTCGCATGTTCGCACACGCACGGCGGCATCACGATCAGGGATGACCCTGAGCCCACCGGGGACTTCCCCGATGGTCATCGGTTCTGCACCTACGCCATCATCTGGACCGATGACGACGCAGGATCCCCAGACCAGCGGCGCGATCCGTCGGCTCCGCCGCCGCACCTCGGACCGCGTCATCGGCGGCGTGGCAGGTGGCCTGGGCGACTACCTGAACGTCGATCCCCTGCTGATCCGGATCGCGTTCGTCGGCCTGATGATCTTCGGCGGCGCCGGCCTGGTCCTGTACGTGATCGCCTGGCTGCTGATCCCGCACGAGGGCAGCGACCAGTCGACCGTCGAGCGGCTCATCAGGCGCATCGGGATGAGGTCACGCAACCTCCTGCTGGTGGTCGTGGTGGTTCTGGCGACCTACTTCCTCGTCTGGGGCATCCTGCCGCGGATCTCAGATGGGCTCTACCTCGGGATCGATCCGGCCCTCATCTGGGCATTGGTGGTGCTCGTGCTCGGCGTGCTCGTGCTGCGCCGTGAGGACCCGCCGCGGCCGGCAATGGACGCATCGGTCCTTGCGCCTGGCGTCGCGTCAAGGGTCGAGGTTAGCGCCCCACCCGCCGTCGCCGTCGAGAAGCCGCGGTCGCCCCTGGGCTGGTACGTGCTGGCCGCCATGCTCTGCGCCATCGGCCTGCTGGCGATCGTCCAGAACGTGGGGCAGCTCGACGTGGAGCTGGGACAGTTCTTCGGAGTCGCGCTCGTGCTGCTGGGAGGAGGGCTGGTGGTTGGCGCGTGGTGGGGCCACGCGAGGCTGCTGATCCTGCTGGGTCTGCTGCTGCTTCCGCTGGGCATCGTGGCCAGCTTCGTCACCGCGCCGATCGAGGGCGGCTTCGGCGACCAGACCTTCGCGCCGGTCACCCGGGGGGAGCTGCGCGAGGAGTATCGGCTGGTTGGTGGACGGATGGTCCTCGACCTGACGCAGCTCGAGGCTGGCCTCGATCCCATCCAGCTCGACGCCAGCGTGGCCGTCGGACAGCTGCTGGTTCTGGTGCCGCCGGCGGGCTCGCTGGACGTGCAGGTCACGGTTGGGGGAGGGGTCGTGAGGTTCCTCGACACTTACCAGGAGGGGACCAGCCTCAGGGACCACTACATTCGCGTTGGTCGCGGTCCAACACTGGTCCTGGCGCTCGAGGCAGGGATCGGCGGAGTGGTGGTCGCTCCGCCGAACACGTCGAACAGCCTATGCCCGGGATGCGAGTACTGTCCGATGTTCGCTTCGTGTGGGTACGAGCTCGTGCCGGGAGAGAACTAGACCGATGCATCGCCATCGCCTCGACGCCCTCTCGCTCGCCTTTGGCCTTCTGTTCGTGGCCGCCGGATTGCTCCTCCTCGGCGGCGGGCCGGTGCTGGGCAACAACCTGCCGATGCAGTGGGTAGGGCCGCTGGTCGCGATCGGACTGGGCGCGGTGCTCTTTCTCGCCGCGCGGCCGGAACGCGAAAAGCCTGACCCAGACGAGGCTGACGTGAACCCGGAGGCCGCCGAACCGGTCTGACACGCGGTTTGCGCCCACCGTTCGCGTTACGCGCTCCTCCCGCGCGCCAGTTCCGGCCTGCGCCCACCAGTAGCGCTTCGCGGGCCCGGACGGCATCTGCGCCTTCGAAACTTGGATTCTGAGCGTGGCTTCCCGCTGATTTAGCCGCTCGATCTACGTATCGCGACTGGTGTTCGCGCACCGCAAGTCAAGGGCGCGACTGACGCGGCATCAATGATGCAGGAGGCTGATGCATGAGCAAGGAACGAGACACCGAGCGAACCGCGCCCTACATCGGCCAGCGACCGGACGACATCACGGATCAGATCGAGGAGCGGCTCGATCCCGACACGGAGCGCGTCGCGGTGACTGACAACGAGTCCAGCGGCGAGGGGGCCGCCGACCGGCGCGTGCAGGGTCGCGACGACGAGTGGCCGCACGGCCATCGCCATGGCGATCGGGCGAGCGACCACGACGTGCGCAAGGCCGGCGAATCCGGCTAGCGGTCCGCCCAATCCGGGCCGGCGATCCGCTTCACCTCCTGGTCGGCGACGCTGGGCAGAAGGTCCGCCACGGTCACATCGGTCCTGACGTCGGCGCAGTTGCGCCAGGGGCGCAACCCCGGGTCGATCTCGGTCAACGGCTCGAGCGCGAAGCGCCGCTCGTGGAGCCGCGGGTGCGGCACGATCAGATCCAGCTCCAGGTCCTCCACGCAGCGTCCGTCGAGGGAGAGGATGTCGAAGTCGACGGTGCGCGGGCCAAAGCGCGTGCCCTGCGGATCGCGTCCCAACGTCAGCTCCAGGCGCTTCAGGTGGAAGAGCAGCTCCGGGGGCTCCAGCTCTGTCTCCAGCTCCAGGGCGGCATTGGTGAACTGCGGCTGGTCGTAGTGGTTGCGCGGCGCGCTCTGGTACAGGCTCGAGACGCGAACCACAGTCCCAATGGCCTGTAGCTCGGCAACAGCGCTCGCAAACGCCCTCTGCGTGTCACCGAGGTTTCCGCCAAGACCGATGAAGACGCGCACGCTGGCCCGACTCTAGCCGATGCGCGGGCCGTCGGCATGACCGCTAGGCCATTCGGCCCATTGCGGCCAACGCGAGGGTGCGCGACCTTTGGTGTCATACAGGGAGGCAGTCGTGCGATGCACTCGATGACGCCAACCGTGATCCCAGCGCCTCGCCCGAAGCCGGGCTTGCAGGCTTACCTGGGATGGTTCCTTGCAATCATTGCCATTCCGGCGACGGCGTACTTCCTGCTGGGTGTCGCCGCGGTGGTCGACCGCGAATGGGGAGTGGTCGGTGTGGTCGTGGGTCTCGCGTTCTTCCCGGTGACCCTGGTCCTGACGCCGCTCTATGCGGGATTCGCGCATGGGGAGTGGATGCTCGTCGGGCTCATGGCGGGGCTCGTCGCCGCAGGATCGCTGTTCCAGATGCTCGACCGCGACGTGGCTCACTCCTCGGGCTAGGCCATACGGAACCTTCCAACAGGGCGCCACTCGGTCGCGATAGACTCGGCGCAGGAGGTGACACATGGCTGACAAGACGCCGAAGCGGCCACCCAAGCCGAAGAAGCCCAAGAAGCCGAAGACCCCCAAGGCCTGACCCTCTTCGGGGCGCCGCCCTGCAACGACCGGGGCCAACGCATCTCTTGGGGACATGCGTCAATTTCGCCGCCGCTGGGTACTAGGCGCCGATCAGTAATGGGCTGACGCGCGGCCTTCCTGGCGGCGACGCGAGCGGGCTCCACGAATAGGTGGCCGAACACTCGGCCTCGCCGGTTTCGACCTCAAGGTCATCGCCTGTGGCGGGCGACATGTCGGGATGTGCTCCGAAGTTCCCGATCTTCCTGAGGTCGTGGAGCGATTCGGTCACGTAGGGCGGCAGGTTCGCGTTGCTGGCGCCCAGTCGATCTCGTCGCGGAGGTCGGCCTCGGGGGCGTGGCGTCGACCTGAGTTAAGGCCTACTTGACTCGACTCACCCCGATCTCAGTGCAGGGGTTGACTTCTGGGCACCAAGGGCATAGAGTACCGGTTGGTCCTAGTACTTTCGTACTCGGTACCGAATACCAAGGGTGCTTCGATCCGCCGGCCGAACGTGGGCACTTAGGCCGTCGGGGAGCATGTAGTGCAACCGACCGTTCCGTCACGGAGTGTGTCGGTTGTGTTTTTTCCCGTACAGAAGAGGGCACCTTCTGATGGCAAGAGAGTCTGTCAAGGGCTTTTAGGCGTAGGAGCAGCGGCATGCGAAAACTCGTGAATTACTTCGCAGCTGTACTGTCCACCCTAGGGGCCCTGCTCCTTTTCGCCGTGGCTGGAGGAGCATCCGTCAAGGGCTGGTAGTCGGTGCGTGCTAGACTCGGGCCTCCTCGCGAGAGGATGAGGGCACGTGTCTCCAGGTCTCCGGCTGCTGATCCCTACCACCGTAGCCGCTGCAAGCATCAGCTTGGCAGCGGCTACTTGGCTATTCCCCCCGCGGGACGACATCGGCGGCGTCCCTGGAATCGTCTACTGGATTGGCCTCACGCTGATCGCCAGCGCGCTGCCCGTGCGCTTGCCACACGGCACCTTCGCGTCGGTTAGCTTCGCTCCGATCATCGCCAGTGTCGTGTTGGGGGGACCAACCTCAGCCGCAATCGTCGCTGCGATTGGCACGACGGAGGCGCGGGAAGTCCGCGGCGACGTCCCCTGGTACGGCACGTTGTTCAATCACGCCGCCCTTATGCTCTCGGCCGTAGCAGCTGGGGTCCTCTACGACGCGGTCCTGTTCGCAACGCAGGACCTGACAGGGGTAACAGCGTCTCTCGCCGCTTTCGGGGGTTTGCTTGTCGCGGGCGCCGGCTACTACATTCTGAGCGGCGTACTCGCTGTACTCGCGATCAATGCCCGCACCGGCGTCCCCATCCGAACGATTTGGGCGCGTGATATCGGTGCGATCGCCCCGAACTTGATTGGCCTCGTGCCCCTCGGCTGGCTGATGGCGCAGATCTTCACGCTGCCAAACGGAGTCGGCTGGTGGGCGACGGCATTGTTTGTAGTCCCCCTGTTCACGACCAGGTTGGCGTACCACCGCTACGTCGAGACCCGTGAGCTATTCGAGCAGACCATCGGTGCACTGGCAAACGCGGTCGACGCGCGGGACACGTACACCCGCGGTCACTCCAACCGGGTGAGCTTCATCGCCGAGGCAATGTGCCGGGTCATGAAGCTGCCCGAATTGGAGATCGAGAAGATCAAGTGGGCCGGGCTGCTCCACGACGTGGGCAAGATCGGGATCCGCGACAACATCCTCCTCAAGGAGGGGCCGCTCGACCGCGAGGAGCGGGTGCTCATGAACCAGCACCCGACCATCGGCGCCGAGATCGTGGCGCCCGCGCGGCAGCTTGCCCCCGAGGCCCCGCTGATCAGATCTCACCACGAATGGATCAACGGCTCCGGCTATCCGGACGGCATCGAGGCGCTGGACATCCCGCTGGGCGCCCGCATCCTGACCATCGCCGACGCGTACGAGGCAATGACATCCAGTCGTCCGTACCGCAAGACGCCGCTCACCCACGAGCAGGCGATCGGCGAGCTGGAGAAGTACTCCGGGATCCAGTTCGACTCGAACATCGTGCCGATCCTGATCGGGCTCGATCGCGAGATCCTGGACCGCAAGCCTGAAGGTCCGGAAGTGCTGCCCACCATGCTCAACCGGCCATCAGCCGAGCCGCCACAGGGCGAGACGCCATCGGACAAGACCGACACACCCGAGACCGATACCACCGCAGCGGCCACCCCCACGCCGCAGGAAGGGAACCCGCCCAAGAGGCCACTGCTCGCCTCGGACGATGTTTCTTAGCGTCATCGCGCTGGCGCTGGTCGCCGGCGCGCTGGCGGGGGGAGGACTCCCGCGGCTCGCCCAGCTGAGGCTGCGCTGGATCTGGATCCTGGGCCTGGCCCTCGCCCTGCGGGTTGGCAGCGTGCTGCTCAGCCAGAACGAGCTGGGCAGTCGGCTGCCGCTGGGCTGGGCGTTTGTCGCCGCCTACCTGCTCATCTTCGTCTGGCTGTGGGGCAACTGGCGGGTGCCGGGGCTCCAGGTGGCGGCGATCGGCATCGGGCTCAATACCCTGGCCCTGCTGCTCAACGGTGGCCGGATGCCCATCTGGGAAGCCGCCTTCGTGGCGGCCGGCTTCACGCCCGATGCGCTGGCCGGCGACCCCTTCCACTTCCTGGTCACCACTGGCACCGTCGCCGACTTCGTCAGTCGCGGCGGCATCTTCGGCGACGTGGTGCCCATCCCGCTGCCGGTCATCCGCGACGTGGTGAGCATCGGCGATGTGCTGCTGTCGGTTGGCATCTTCTGGGCGATCGTCTACTCCATGACCCGGCCGAACGCACCACTGCGCCCGGGGTTCACCTTCGCGCCGCGCCCGGGCGACCCGTTCCCCGCCGCCGCGGTGGCCAGTACCGCCCAGGCGTCCACGCTGGGAGGAGCGGTGGCGGTGCCCCGGGTCCGCCCGCAGTCTGCCTACCTGGTCCTGGTTCGCAACCGGAACTTCTCGCTGCTGTGGGTGGGCCAGCTGGTCTCGTTCTTCGGCGATCGCATCCACCAGGTGGCGCTGGGCTTCCTGGTCATCAGCCGCGGCACACCCCTGGACCTGGGCTTCGTCTTCGCCGCGACCGCCATCCCCAGCGTCTTCCTTGGTCCATTGGCCGGCGCCCTGGTGGACCGCTGGGATCGCCGCACCACCATGATCGTCTGCGACCTCGTACGCGCCGGGCTGGTGCTCCTGGTGCCGCCGGCGATCGAGATCCACATCGCACTCGTGTACGTCCTCGCCTTCGCGGTGTCGACCGTGGGGCTCCTCTTCCGGCCGGCCAAGACGGCGATCGTGCCGGCCATCGTGGAGGAGGACCAGCTGGTCACCGCCAACTCCGCCTCGAGCATCAACGAGACGATCGCCGACCTGATCGGCTACCCCGTGGCCGCGGCCATCGTGGCCGCGATCGGGATCGGGCTCATCGGCGCCGCCTTCGTGCTTGACTCCGCCACCTACATCGTGTCCGCCCTCCTGATCTGGGGCATGACCGTCCCGCGCGAGGACCTCGTGACGGAGCGGTTCAGCGTGGGCGCCATCCTGCGTGAGATGCGCGAAGGGCTGGGCTTCCTGATCCGCCAGGCGGAGCTGCTGGCCAACACCCTCGTCAGCACCGTGGCGCAGCTGGCTTTCGGGGCGGAGATCGTGTGCAGCCTGATCTACGCGCAGCGCGTCCTGGACCAGACGCTCCTGCCATTTCCGGAGAACTACGGCTGGCTGATGGCCAGCCTGGGGCTCGGGAGCGTCATCGGCGGGATGTTCATCGGTGCCTTCGCGACGCATGCGCCCAAGGGACCGATGACGATCGTCGGCTTCGTCAGCCTGGGCGCCTCCCTGGTGGCGGTTGGGCTCACCAACCACCCGTACGTGGCCATCGGCCTCTTCTTCGCGGTGGGGGTCGCCAACATGCTGTACCTGATTCCGACCATCACCCTCTTCCAGGAGCGCACCCCGCAGCGCCTGTTCGGCCGCGTGGTCTCGACCCGCCAGGCGCTCACCTTCGGCGCCATGGCCATTTCGATGGGCGTGGCCGGCTGGCTGGCGGGGGTGATCGGCGCGGCCGCGGTGCTGATGCTTGGCGGCGCGATGATCGCGCTCGCCGGCCTCGGCGGCCTGCTGGTCCCCGCCATGCGCGACGCGCGCTAGACCTGCTACCCTTCGCCGCGCCGTGGGACCGATCCTCGACCTGCCGGTCGTCGCGCTGACCGTGATGGTCTGCGGATCGCTGTTCCTGCTCGCCTGGACCCTGGGCGTGACAACGCCCCGCGCGATTGGGCGGAGCCGCACCGACCTGATCATCGCCCGCCTGCGGCTGGCGCACGCCGAGCGCCGGCTGCGGGCGTTCCTGAAGGGAGACCGATGACCGATCCGCGGCGAACCGAAGGCGGCTATCGCGGCGCCCTGCCGGCGCGACAGGACGGCCTGGCGCGGCCGTGGATCGTGGCGGTGATCGCGATTTTCCTGCTGATCTTCGTGTTCGCTTTCGCCGGGCTGCCGAGCCGGCTCTTCGTGGAGCCGACCCCGATGCCGGTCTTCCCCAGCGCAAGCGCGAGCGGAGCGCCATCGGCCTCGGGAGGCCCGTCCGCCTCGGAAGAGGCATCGGGCTCGGAGCAGGCATCCAGCTCTGGAGAGCCGTCGGCCAGCCCGTAGGGTGTACGCTAAGCGACCAACTGCCTGAACGGAGGGGAACTGCGTGCCCGACAGCCGATCCGTCCTCGTTGTCGACGACGACACACAGATTCGCTCACTCCTCACCGAGCTGCTGAATTCGAATGGGTACAAGGCCCGCCCCGCGAAGACGGGCGCCGAGGCGCTGGCCGCCATCGCCAAGGAGCGGCCCGACCTGGTGATGATGGACGTCAAGCTGCCCGACCAGGACGGGATCGACGTGCTGAAGGCCCTGCGCCGTGAGCATCCGGAGCTCGAGGTGATCGTGATGACCGCCTTCGGCGGCTCCTCATCGGCCATCAAGGCGATGGAGCACGGCGCCTACGACTACGTAACCAAGCCCTTCGACATCGACGATCTGCTCGCCACCCTGCGGCGCGTCTTCGAGCATCGCGAGCTCGCGTCCGAGGTGAGCGCCCTGCGCCTGGAGCTGGGCAAGAGCGCCGCCGAGCGGGAGCGGATCGTGGGCTCCTCGCGGCCGATGCTGGAGGTCTACAAGCTGATCGGCAAGGTGGCGAGCGCGGACGCCACCGTCCTGATCTCCGGCGAGTCCGGCACGGGCAAGGAGCTGGTGGCAGAGGCGCTGCACAGGGCCTCGAAGCGAAACCCGCACTCCTTGATCAAGGTCTCGTGTGCCGCCCTGCCGGAGACGCTGCTCGAAGCCGAGCTGTTCGGCCACGAAAAGGGCTCGTTCACCGGCGCCATGACCATGCGCAAGGGCCGCTTCGAGGGAGCAGACAAGGGCACCATCTTCCTGGACGAGATCGGCGAGATGACGCTTGGGACGCAGACCAAGCTGCTGCGCATCCTCCAGGAGCGCGAGTTCGAGCGGATCGGCTCCAACCTGCCCATCAAGGTGGATATTC
>DASQFY010000035.1:0-2464 GCA_035632895.1 Candidatus Dormiibacterota bacterium | reverse complement strand
AGCCCGGCGGCCTTCAGCGCAGCAGCCTGCGCGGGCAGGAGCACGCCGTTGGTGGTGAGGGTCAGGTCACGGATGCCGGGGATGGCTGCCAGGGCGCTCACCAGCCGCGGCAGGTCGCGGCGGACCAGCGGCTCCCCGCCGGTGAGGCGCACCTTCTCGACGCCCAGCCGCGCGAAGACGCGGACCAGCCGCTCGATCTCGTCGAAGGTCAGCTGGTCGGAGCTCGGCAGGAAGGCATGGTCCGGCCCGAAGACCGCGCGAGGCATGCAGTACACGCAGCGAAAGTTGCATCGGTCCGTGACGCTGATGCGCAGGTCGTGCAGCGGGCGTCCAAGCGTGTCGAGGGGCAGCATCGGGAGCAGCGAGGCCATGAGTGCCGGATCGTGACACCGTCTGGCTCCCTTGCCAAATGGCGCCCGAATCGCTCAGGTCACGGCTGCAGGCAGGCGTTGGCGTAGTAGATCGGGATATCGAGCGCGGCGTGCAGCGCGATCGGCAGGAGCAGCGAGCCCGTTCGCAGCACGATGGCGCCAAAGGCCGCGCCGGCCGCGGCGGTCGCTGCCATCACCGGCAGCGGTGAGCCGGCAAAGTCGCTGCCAACGCCGTGGGCCAGTCCGAAGGCGAGCGCCTGCACCCCCATCGCCAGCAGCGGGCCATGCGAACGCATCACCCAGCGGAGCAGCACTCCCCGGTAGACGGTTTCCTCCATGCTGGCGTTGGCAATGGCGAACAGCAGAGCCGGGACCAATGCCGACACGTTCCCAAGGGCGACCGGCAGCGGACCGAAGAAGGGCTCGGCCACCGCCGGACCGATGTACAGCGCCACGATCCCCACCGCCAGCAGTGCGCCCAATGCGAGCGCAATTCCGGTGCGTGAAACACGCGTGAACCCGATTTCCCCTGCGGACGAGCCGAGCAGCCGGACGACCAACGCCAACGCGGTCAGCACGAGCACTGCACCTGCTGCCCGATAGAGCGCAAACGGCGCAAGCAGACTGGCGCAGGTGCTCCCGTCGCGCGCGTCGGCCGGCAGCGCGACTCCGTCCCACACCATGCTCAGCGTCACCAGCAGGCAGGCTCCGAAAACAAACGCGGCGGCGCTCTGCGGTGTGCCGTTGCGCCGGGCCCGCCATAGGCCCGCCACGAACCCGATGGCCAACACCAAAAGCACCGGCAGGCGCAGCGGTTCGAAAGCGGCAGCGGCCAGCAGCGGGATGAGCGGGAGCCCTGCGACCATCGGCCGAGGATACGGCGCAGTCGCGCCTGGGCATGGCAGGATGTCGCCGATGACCGCCGCCCATGCTTCCCTGCTCGACGCGTTGCGCGCCGCGCTTGGGTCGAGCAACGTCCTGACCGATGCGGACCTGCGAGCCGGTTACGAGACGGACTGGACGCGCCGCTGGCACGGCGAGGCGGTGGCGGTCGTTCGGCCGGAGACCACCGATGCGGTCGTCGCCGCGCTCGCCGCCTGTCGCGAGGCCGGCGTCGCGGTCATCCCGCAGGGCGGGAATACGGGGCTGGTTGGCGGCTCGGTGCCCCGCGCGGCAGGTGCTCGGCCGCAGGTCGTGCTCAGCCTGACCCGCCTTCGCGACCTCGAGCCGGTGGACACCGCGGCGGCCGAGGTGACGGTCGGCGCCGGCGTCACGCTCGGCAACCTGGAGGCCCATGTGCGAGCCGTCGGCTACGCCTTCGGCGTCGACCTCGGGGCGCGCGACAGCGCCACCATCGGCGGGATGATCGCCACCAATGCCGGCGGCATTCACGCCTTCCGCCATGGACCGATGCGCTGGCAGCTGGTCGGGGTGGAGGCGGTGCTGGCCGATGGCACGGTGGTCCGTCGCCTGCCGGGGCTGCTGAAGGACAACACCGGCTACCACCTGCCGTCGCTGCTGGCGGGGAGCGAGGGGACGCTGGCCGTCGTCACCCGGGCGCGGGTCCGCCTCGTGCCGCACCTCGCGCGCCGGGCGGTGGCTCTCCTGGCGGCGGCTGGGCCCGATGAGGCCGCCGACCTGGCCGGCGAGTTGCGCCGCCGACTGCCGAACCTGCTCGCCGCGGAGCTCTTCTTCGACGATGGCATGGCGCTGGTGCTGCATCACGCCGGCGGCCAGCGCCCATTCTCCGAGTCGCATCCCGCGTACCTGCTTGTCGAGGTCGACGATGAGGCAGACCCAACACCCGAGCTGGCCGCCGCGGTGGAGGCCGCCGGGCCGGCGGTGCGCGATGCCGTGCTGGCGACCGATGAAGCGGCGCGCCAACGCCTCTGGCGCCTGCGCGAGCGGCATACCGAATCGGTCAACGCGGAGGGGATCCCGCACAAGCTTGATGTGGCGGTGCCGATCGGACGCCTGGGTGCCTACGCGCGCGACGTACGCCAGGCCATCGCCGCCGTGGCCCCCAACGCGCGGACCTTCCTGTACGGCCACGTCCTGGATGGGAACCTGCACGTCAACGTCCTCGGGCCGGA
>DASQFY010000034.1:0-13428 GCA_035632895.1 Candidatus Dormiibacterota bacterium | reverse complement strand
AGCGCTGTTGCGCTTCGTACCAGCCGCGGAAATACGGCCCCACCTCGTCGGGGAGGATGCGGTTGGCGATCACCAGATCGGTCGGGTAGCCATACAGGTGGAAGTAGGTGAACGAGCGCTGGGCCTCCTTGATGACCACCTGCTCGAGCGTGAGCACGACCCGAACCGACGTCCGGGTCGCATCGGCAAGGAGTCCGTGCATGTATTCCAGCCGGCGAAACAGGTCCTCGCCCGCGTTGAAGACCTCGTCCCCAGGCATAGGCATTCCGATGAAGCGCTGGATGAGCGGGCCTGTCAGCTTGGTGATGCGCCGACTGATCGGCTCGATCTTCTCCATCCACCAACGCGCCGCATCCGGCAGCGAGAGGAGGCGCAGTGTCTCTCCGGTCGGTGCGGCGTCGACCACGATCACGTCGTAATCGCCCGAATCGTGGTGCTCGGCGATCCACAGCAGGCTGCCGACCTCGTCCATGCCCGGCAGGACGGTCATCTCCTCGGCCAACACGTCGTCGAGGCCGCGCCAGCGCAGCACGCTGGCGGCGTATTCCTGGATCTTTCCCCAGTAGCGGCCGACGTTGTAGAAGACATCCGACTCCTGGCCCCACAGGTTCGGGACGATCTCCCGTGGCTCGGGCCCGAGCTCGACCGCGTATGCATCGGCTAGGCTGTGGGCCATGTCGGTGGACAGGACGATGGTCCGATAGCCGCGCGTCGCGCAGGCGAGCGCCGTGCAGGCCGCGATGGTCGTTTTGCCGACGCCGCCCTTGCCTGTGTACAGGAGGATGCGAGCCATGTCGCCATTCTCGCCGATACGGAGCCCCGCGCCGCGCTTATCGCCCACGGCGATCAACGAGCGCCGAAACGGCCCCAGCCGCTATAGGTGATCGCTGCTGGCGATCGGCGCGTGCAGAAAAGGGCTCTCCGGCTCTGATGTATCGCTGTCGGCGATATCTGCCGGCCTCAGCGGCGGCGTGACGCCGTCGTGCGGCGCCGGGGCCGCGCCGAACGGCGAGCGGACTCCTCGGACGCGCGGGCCCGGAAGATGAGCTTGATGGGCGTCCCCAGGAAGCCGTACTCGGCCCGGATCCGGTTCTCGAGGTAGCGCCGGTAACTGAAGTGGATCAGCTCAGGGTCGTTGACGAAGATCACGAAGGTCGGCGGCGCGACCGCCACCTGGGTGGCGTACAGGACCTTGGGGAGCCGGTTGCGGACGTGCGACGGCGGATGCGCCCGGACCGCATCGGTCACCACCCGGTTCAGGTCGGCGGTCGGCACCCGTCGGTAGCGCTCCTCGGCCACCCGACGCGCCTCGTGCAGGATGCGTTCGACCCGCTGGCCGGAGAGCGCCGAGGCGAAGACGATGTCCGCCCAGGCCAGGTACGGGGCCTCACGCCGCAGGACCTTGAGCCACTCGTCGGCGGTGTGGCCGTCTTTCTCGACGGCGTCCCACTTGTTGATGACCAGCACGATGCCCTTGCCTGCCTCCAGCACGTGCCCGACCACGTGGGCGTCCTGGGCCATGTAGCCCTCGATGGCATCGGTCATCACCACCGCCACGTCGGCGCGGTCGATCGCCTTCATGCTGCGCAGCACGCTGTACTGCTCGATCCCACGCTTGACCGATCCCCGCCGGCGGATGCCGGCGGTGTCGACCAGCACCATCGGCTCGTCATCAACCCGCACGACCGAGTCGACCGGGTCGCGGGTGGTGCCGGGCGTCTCGCTGACGATCATCCGCTCCTCGCCGAGCACGCGGTTGATGAAGGTCGACTTGCCGGTATTCGGGCGGCCCACGATCGCCACTCGCGGTGGCCCCATCTCGGTCTCGGCCAGCTCGGTGAGGTCGGCTTCTGAGAGGTCCTCATCGGTCCAAACCGATGGCTCCGGCTCCGCCTCCGCTTCGCTCGGTGGCGGCAGGGCGTCCACCAGCAGATCGGCAAGGTCACCCGTGCTGCGCCCGTGCTGGGCGCTGACCATGATCGTCGGCTCGAAGCCGAGGGCGTAGAACTCGGCGCCCTCCTGCTCGCGCCGCGGGTTATCGGCCTTGTTGACGACCAGGATCGTCGGCTTGCTCGCACGTCGCAGCCGGTCCGCCACCTCGTGATCGAGCGGCGCGATGCCGGCCTCGGCATCCACCACGAACAGGATCACGTCGGCGTCGGCGATCGCCACACGGGCCTGGTCCTGGACGCGCGCCTCGATCTGCGTCCCGGGCTCCAGCTCCAGGCCGCCGGTATCGACCACCATGAAGCGCCGCCCGTTCCAATCCGCCGTCTCGTACACCCGGTCGCGGGTGGTGCCCGGAATATCTTCAACGATCGCCAGGCGCCGGCCGATGAGGCGGTTGAAGAGCGTGGATTTGCCCACGTTCGGGCGGCCGACGATGGCGACGACCGGCAGGGAGGCCATGCGCCGAGTGTACGGGTAGCATGCTGGGGATGCGGATTGGGATCGTCGGCACGCGCCTGGCCGGGGTGGACGGCGTTACGTTCGAGGCCGCCAAGTGGGAGTCCGTGCTCCAGGGGCTGGGTCATGAGATCAGGCTGTGCGCCGGCGAGATCGACGCCCTGCGACACGACGCGCGGCTCATCCCGGCCATGCATTTCAACTATCCTCCGGCCGCTCGCGTCACGGCCGCGGCGTTTGACCCGGCCAGCGACGCGCGGAGCGTCCGCAGTGAGATCGATCGACTGGCCGACCAGCTGTTGCCGCCGCTGCGCGACTGGCTCGAGACCTACGGCATCCAGGCGCTGATCGTGGAGAACGCCTGGGCGATCCCGATGCACCTTCCGCTCGGCGTCGCGCTTCGCGAGCTGGTCGAGGAGACGCAGATCACCGCGATCGGCCATCATCACGACTACTGGTGGGAGCGCGGCCGGTTCGCCGACGCGATCGTCCCCGACGTGCTGGCGCGCGCCTTTCCACCGGACCTGCCGAACGTCCGCCACGTCAGCATCAATAGCCTGGCCGGACGACAGCTGCACGAACGGCGAGGCCTCGACTCGCTCGTGATGCCGAATGTCTTCGACTTCGATCAGCCACGCGCCAGGAACTGGCGAAGGGTGCGAGCACAGCTGCGCTCGGAGCTCGGCATGGGCAAGTCAGGGCTGTTGGTTGTGCAGCCGACGCGGGTGGTCCCGCGCAAGGGTATCGAGCTGGCGATCGAGCTCGTCGCGCGGCTCGAGGACCCGGACGCTGTCCTCCTGATCACCAGCCCGGCTGGGGACGAGGGCCTCGAGTACCTCGTCGAGCTCGAGCGGCTGGCCGACGCCGCGGCTGTCCACCTGCGCTACGACGCCGCCCGTTTCGAGCCCGACCACGAAGGCATCCCGGTTGGGCCGGCCCACACTCTGTCCGAGGCCTACATGGCCGCCGACCTGATCACCTACCCGAGCCTCTACGAGGGCTTCGGTAACGCGCTGGTGGAGGCCGTCTTCCACGGCAAGCCGACACTTGTGAACCGCTACCCGGTGTACGAGGCAGACATTCGTCCGTTGGGGCTGCGGTTCGTGGAGATCGACGGGGTCATCACCGACGAGGCCGTGGCCCAGGTCCGCGAGCTGCTGGCAAGTCGGCGAAAGCGTGCGTCGGTCGCGCGCCACAACCTCAGGATCGGGCGGCGGCACCTCGGCTACGACGTGCTGCGCGAGCGTCTGCCAGCCCTCATCGGCGGGCCGTGGAGCACGACGTCGGCGCCGCATTCATGAGCCGTTGTGCAGCACAGCCGCACAGCCGCACAGCCGCACAACGACCGTTCGACAGAGGGTGAGGCGGCACTCCCCCCTGCGTTCGCTGGTCAGGCCACCAACGAGTAGATCCTGTCGCGGACCTCTTCGAGGTCGACCTCGGGGGTCGAGGTACCGCCGGTGATGCCGATGCTGGCCTTACCGGACAGCCAGTCGCGGTAGTCGGCCTCGAGCTCGTCGGCATCCGCGACGTGGATCGTCTCGGCGCAGACCTCGCGGACCTTGACCGCCAGCTCCTTCGTGTTCGAGCTGTTCTTGCCGCCGACCACGATCATGGCCTCCACCTCGCGCCCAAGCACCACGCTGTCGTCCTGGCGGGTCAACGTCACCGGGCAGACGGTATTGACCACGCGCAGGTCGTGGCATCGGCGCAGGCAGAAGGCGGCGAACTCCTCCAGTTTGTGCGGCAGAATCGTGGACTGCGAGAGGACGCCGATCTTCTTGGTGCGCGGCACGCGCTCCCAGGTGGATCGGTCCATATCGTCCACCACCACATGCTTCTCGCCGGCGTACGAGCGGACGCCCTTGACCTCGGGATGGTCCTCGTGGCCGATGATGCAGACCGTGTAGCCCGCGTCAGCCAGTTCCTTGGCGGCGCGCTGCGACTGGATCACCCAGGTGCAGGTGGCGTCGATCACCTCCAGCCCTTCGGCGCCCTTGACCTTCTCGAACTCGCCCTTCGGCACGCCGTGGGCGCGGATCACCAGCGTGCCGCCCTCCACCTCGTCGGCGAGGTCGGCGGTCCGGATGCCCCGGTCGGAGAGATCGGCCTTGATGCCCGGGTTGTGCACCAGCTGGCCGAGGGTGGTGACCTCCTTGCCCTCGTCGCGCGCGTGCTTGGCCTTGTCGATCGCCAGGCGCACGCCATAGCAGAAGCCGGCGCGTTCGGCGATACGGACCTCGGGTCGAGTGGCGGTGGACATCGGACTAAGTGTATCGGTCGTGACCGATCGGCTCCGATCAGGGGTCAGTCACCCGCCATTTGCCGCGCTGCTCCTCGGGTAGGAGCGCGGCGATCTCGCGCATGATCCGGTCGGTGGCCTCGTGGAGCGCCGCGCGATCGAGGCGGTCGTCGGTGAGGGGCGGCAGCGTGAAGGTTGGCCCGATGCGGATCGTCACCCGCGATCGGCGTGGAAAGCGGCGGCCACCGGCGAAGATCCGATGCGTCCCGGCGATGCCGACCGGCAGCAGCGGCACGCCGGCGCGCATGGCCAGCAGCGCCGCGCCGGGCCGACCCGTCCGAAGCTGACCGTCGCGGCTCCGCTTTCCCTCCGGGTGCAGGCCCAGGGCGCGTCCGGCGGCCAGCAGCTGCAGGGCGACCCGTTGCGCCCCGCGGTCCATCTCCCCTCGACGAATGAAGAAGACACCGGACTGACGAGCAAGCCAGCCGACCAACGGCCAGCCGCGGATCTCGTCCTTCGCCATGAAGTGGATGACGCGCCCGGTCCGATGACCGACAGCCCAGCCCAGGAACGGTGGGTCCAGGTTCGAGCAATGGTTACTGACCAGGATGTACGGCCCCGTGCGCGGCGCGTGCTCGAGCCCTTCCACCCGGCCTGGCCCTATCAACCACAGGAACCAGCTGGTGAGGATCGCGCCGGGATGGAAGAACCAGGTGCGCATCAACGTGCGACCGGAAGGTGTTCCACGATGGCATCGACGCAGGCGTCGACACCGAGCTCGCCCGTGTCCAGCACCAGCGCGCCGCGCGCCTTGCGCAGCGGAGCGATCGGCCGACCGGTGTCCGCCAGGTCGCGCTCCTCGATCTCGGCAAGGTAACGCTGCAGGCGGTCCGGGCGGCCCATCTCGGCCGCCCGCCGTGCGGCGCGCACCGCGGCGCTCGCCGTCAGGAAGACCTTCAGGCTGGCTTCGCGCAGCACGACGGTTCCGATGTCGCGCCCGACCATGACGGTGTCCCCACGACGTGCGGCATTGCGCTGGACGTCGAGCATCGCGGCACGCACCGAGGCGTGGCGGCTGACGGCGCTCACGGCCCGATCGACGCGAGGCCTGCGGGCCTCGTGCGTCACGTCACGGCCGTCGAGCAGGACCGTCTCGCGCCGATCGGTCTGGCGCGGGCGCGGCCGCCGGACCTCGATCTTCACCGCCTGCGCCAGTCGACCGAGCGCGTCACCATCCTCCGGGTCGATGCCGCGCTCGAGAGCACCCAGGGTGAGCGCTCGATACATGAGCCCGGTGTCGACGAACGTGGCGCCGATCCTCCGTGCCACTTCGTAGCCGATGGTGCTCTTGCCGGATCCGGACGGCCCGTCGATCGCCACGGTGAGGTGAGAGGGTGCTCCGTGTCGCCTGGCCGGCGGTGTGCGAGCGATTGGCGCCTGCCCGGCGAGCGCCGCCACCTCCCGCTCGTTCAGTGGCCGCCACTGACCGGGGCGCAGGCCGCTCAGCGCCAGCGAGCCGAGCCGGGTGCGAACCAGCCGCCGGACCTCGAGGCCGGCGGCGGTCAGGATGCGCCGGACCTCGCGCTTGCGCCCCTCGGCGACCCGCACCCGGAGCCAGGTCCCGGTCTCGCCGGCCTGGCGCGCAACCTCGCGAGGCTGTGCAGCGGGGTGGGCGGCCAGCAGTCGTGCCGGGCCGTCGTCCAGCTCGACACCGTCGAGGAGCGCGGCCAGCTCATCCGGGTGTGGCGGTCGATCCACCAGCGCGGCATATTCGCGCTCAAGCCCGTAGCGGGGGTGGAGGACCCGATTCGCCCAAGCGCCGTCGTTGGTCAGCAGCATCAGGCCCTCGGAATCGACGTCCAGGCGACCCGCCGGCCACAGCCGTCCGGCGGCCGGTGCTACGTCCACCAGATGGACCACCGAACGCCGTCCACGCTCGTCCCGCGCCGACGAGAGGTAGCCGGCAGGCTTGTGGATGGCGAAATGCACGACCGTCTCCGGCGCGGCGAGGGGCCGACCATCGACCTCGATCCCGTCGACCGCAGGGTCCGCCGAGTCACCCAGGCGAGCTAACTGGCCATTGACGCTGACCCGGCCGGCGGCAATGAGCGTCTCGGCCGCGCGTCTCGAGGCGATCCCGGCCTGGGCCAGCAGCTTCTGCAGCCGCTCAGCCGGCATCGGCCGGCTCCGCCGGCGCCGGCGCGGGCCGCTGGGCCACGTCTTCGAGCGCCCTGGCGGCCGCCAGGGCGGCGGCCTCCGTGGGGAGCGGCGGCAGATCTCCGAGCGAGGTCAGCCCGAAGCGCTCGAGGAAGGTGAAGGTGGTGCCGAACAGCATCGGGCGGCCCGGCGTGTCCCGCCGCCCGACCTCGACGATCAGACGTCGATGCAGCAGCGAGCGGATGACGTAATCCGAGTCGACGCCGCGCACTCGATCCACCTCCCCGCGGGTGCATGGCTGCCGATAGGCGATCACCGCCAGCGCCTCGAGCGCGGCCGGGCTCAGCCGGGCCTCTTCCCGCGCCGCGTAGGCCGCCAGGCGCGGGCCGACCTCGGGGGCGGTCACCAGCTGCCAGGCGTCGTCGGAGCGCTGCAGTCGCAGGCCGCGGCCGTCCTCGGCAAGCTGGTCAGCCAGACCCGCCAGCGCCTCCTCGGCCTGGACTCGCGCCACGCCGCCGAGCTCCGCCAGCTCGGCGGTGCTCAGCGGCCGCTCGGCGATGAAGAGCAGCGCCTCGTAGTAGGGGCTGAGCTCGTCCGGCTGGGTCATGACGCCGTCTCCCCGGGAAGCGCCTCGACCGTGATCGGACCGAACAGCTCGTGCTGCTCGACGCGCGCCTCGCGCCGCCGAACCAGCTCCAGCAGGGCCAGGAAGGTGACGGTCACCTGCGTCCGCGAGCGACAGGCCGCCAGCACGTTCTGCAGGATCACCCTGCCGGCGCTGCCCATGGCGGCGCGCAGGGCGGTGATCTGCATTGCGATCGTGATCTCGCGCGCCACGACCTCCGGCGGCGGTGGCTCCGGCTCCGGGATCGCCGCCAGCAGCTCGAGCGCCTCGGCGAGCAGCCGCGCGGGCAGCGGGGCGCTCGCGGCCACGGGCAGGTCGCTGTCCCGCGGCTCGCGCCGATACGCCGGCGCCGCCAGGTCGCGCTCGCCGAGCTCGCGAGCGACGTCGCGCAGCGCCCGATACTCGATCAGTCGCCGGCGCAGCTCCTCCTCGTCAGGCTCGTCGTCGTCCGCCGACAAGGCCGGCAACGGCTCCCCGGGGAGCAGGCGACGCGACTTCAACAGGATCAGCTGCGAGGCAATCGCCACGAAATCGGCCAGCCCCGCCGGATCGAGGGGATGACTCGCCAGGTGGGCCACGTACGCATCGGCCAGGTCGGCCAGCGGCACCGTGAGCACGTCGAGCTGGCGCGACTCGATCAGGCGCAGCAGCAGGTCCAATGGGCCGGCGAAGACCTCCAGCTGCACCTCGAAGTCCGAGGCATCGGGCAGTGGGCCTGCCTCCACCTCGATCGGGATCGGCTCGAGTGGCATCGGTCTAGGACGCCTCGTCGGCGGCGTGCAATGCCGCCGCCAGTGGGGCGTCGCCATCGGACACCGCACCGCGAATGAAGGCAGCGGCCCGCTCCGAACAGCCCGCGGCTCGGGCGGCATCGGCTGACAGCTCGGCGTGGTGCAGGTAGAGGTGGAACGGATGCCGCCATGACTTCGGGTCGGGCGATGCAAGGCGCGCTAACGTTCGTGGTGCGAAGGCCTCGAGCAGCACCCCGGTCACACGATGCCAGAGGCGCATGCGCCGGCCTTTGGCCGCGTCGTGCAGCAGGGCAGCCTGCAGCAGCTCGGCGTCGTCGTGGCCGGCAGCGAGCAGGTGCTGCACCACGTCAAGGGCATGTCGCCGATCGGCGACCGGCATCGCCGCGAAGAGCGGCCAAGCGGCGGCCGGCAGGATTCGACGGGCCAGCGCCGCCTCGTCCGCGCGGACACGCGCCGTCAGGTGGCCGATGAACTGCTCGACCCTATGCACCCAGCAGCAACCCCGTGATCCAGTTGGCGCCGCCGAACAGCCAGTCGAGCGGGCCCGGCGCCTGCCCATAGGAGAGCACCACCAGCAGCAGGAGGGCCACCACCCCGTAGGTGGCGTAGCGCTGGACTGTGAAGGCGGTGCGCGGGGGCAGGAAGGGCAGGACCAGGTTGTAGCCATCCAGCGGCGGGATGGGCAGCAGGTTGAAGAGGCCAAGCGCCACGTTGTAGAAGACGATCGAGGCGAGCAGCAGCGGAACGAAGCTTGCTTCGGGGCCGAAGAAATCGGCCAGGCGCACGGCGCGGAAGACGACCGCGAAGAGGGCGGCCACCACCAGGTTGGCGATCGGTCCCGCGGCCGCCACGTACGCCATCCCGATTCGGCCGGGTCGCAGGGCGTAGGTGTTGACCGGCACCGGCCGTCCCCAGCCGAACCCGGCGAGCACGAAGAAGATCGCGCCGACCGGGTCAATGTGAGCGGCGGGGTTGAGGCTGACGCGTCCCAGCGCGCGGGGCCGATGATCGCCGAGCTGATCCGCCACGAATGCGTGGCTGAACTCGTGGAAGGTGATGCCGATCACCAGCGCCACCACGATCCCGAGCAGCTCGGCAAGCGAGAAGTTCCCGAACAGCATCAGGCGAGGCTCATCCCGAGCTCGGGCAGCAGCTCCCGGAGGACGCTCACCAGCCGTGCCGCCCCGATCGGGCCCATGGCCAGCACCTCCTCGTGGGTGACCTCGCCCTGCATGTCGGGGGTGGCCTTGTTGGTGACCAGGCTGAAGCCCAGCACCCTGACCCCCATGTGGCGCGCCACCAGCACCTCGTGGACGGTCGACATGCCCACCGCGTCGACCTCCAGCGTGCGCAGCATGCGCAGCTCGGCGCGGGTCTCGTAGCTCGGGCCGGCCAGCATCACGTAGACCCCCTCGCGCAGCGCCACGCCCGCCCGCTCGGCGGCGGATCGCGCCTTCGCCCGCAGATCGAGGTCGTAGGCATCGGCCATCGGCACGAAGCGTGGCCCGAAGCGATCCAGGTTCGGGCCGGCCAGCGGGTTGTCGCCCGAGAGGTTGATCGTATCGGCGATCAGCATCACGTCACCCGGCTCGAAATCCGGGTTCACGCCGCCGGCGGCATTGGTGACCACCAGCGTCTCGATCCCCAGCGACAGGCAGGCACGCAGCAGGAGCGTCGCCTGGCGCTGGCTCCATCCCTCGTACGGGTGGGCGCGACCCGACAGCAGCAGCACGGGCATGTCGTGTGCCCGACCGCCGATTAGCTCGCCGGCATGGCCGGGTACCTCCGACGCCGGCACGTGCGGGATCTCGCCGTACGGGATCCGGACGCGTGGCTCGGGATCGAGCAGGTCGGCCACGCCGCCCAGCCCCGAGCCCAGGATGAACGCGAGGCGGGGCTCCGCCAGGTCGGGGATCGCGGCCAGGCGTTCCCGCACGAATGTCGCGGCCTCGTCGATGCGGCGCTCCAGCTCCGCCCCGTAGAGCCCGTCGGGCAGTGCGCCCCGGCGGACCGGCTCCACCTACATCCGCTCCAGGAGCTCGCGCTTCTTGGCCTCGTATTCGTCGGGCGTGATCAGCCCGCGATCTCGAAGCCCGGCCAGGCTCTCGAGCGTGGAGGCGAGCTGGCCGGGCGTCCCAGGCGCGTCCGTCGACGGTGCTGGGGCCGGCGTGGCTGCCTCGGCCTCCGATTCCGCGGTGGGCTCCGAACGGACCTCCGACACGCGATCGGAGCCGGCCCGCGGCGGCATCGGCTCGGCTCGTTGGAGCGCCGGCGAGGTCGCGGGGCGCTGCGAGGGAGGCGGCGCCAGGTCAGGTCGCTCCAGCCGTTCCTTCTGGTTGAGCATCGCGATCTTGAACTTCACCGGCTCGGCCAGCATCGGGTAGTCGTCGATCGGGCCACCACCCTCCTCGGCGGCAGTCAAGATGTCGAGCGTGCCGTAGTCGAAGATGCGGCCGATCCAGCTCTGGGTCAGATGCGCGTCGTTCACCTTCTCCAGGCTCGAATCACCCATCTCCTTGTTGAAGATCCCCTCCGATTTGATGATGCGGCGGGTGGTGACCAGGTACTCCTGGTTGCGCCAGGCCCAGATCACCAGACCGATACGGGCCAGGGCCACAATCAAGACCACGAGCAGCACCAGCGTCAGGATGCCGTCCATCGTCGCGCCACCGATGTCGGTGTTGGTGCCGACCCACAGCAGCAGGGCGAAGGCGATGACGGCGCCGATGACCCAGGCCCAGGTCTGGGCAAGGACCGCGAACCAGTGCTGCCGGCTCTCGAAGACCACCTCCTCGCCGCGGCTGAGGAGATTCCTGGCGTAGCTCATCGGGGTGCTCCGCTGCTCAGGCTCGTGGATGCGCCCGCGTGTACACCTCGCGCAGGCGCTTACCGGTCAGGTGCGTGTAGAGCTGGGTGGTGCTGATGCTAGCATGGCCAAGCAGGGTCTGGACCACGCGCAGGTCGGCGCCGCCCTCCAGCAGGTGGGTCGCGAAGCTGTGGCGGAAGGTGTGGGGCGTGACGTGTCCAACCACTCCGGCGACCCTCGTCCAACGCCGCACCAGCCGCCAGACCGATTCGCGCGTCAGGCGCTGACCGCGCTGGCTGACAAAAGCCGCCGGCGTCGGTTTAGCCGCCGTCCAGGCAGCACGCGGCCCGACCAGGTACCGATGCAGCCGGTCTCGTGCGGGCTCCCCCATCGGCACTCGCCGCTCGCGGTCGCCCTTTCCGATCACGCGGACCTGGAGATGCGCCAGGTCGACCCGATCGGTGTCGAGGCCAGTGAGCTCGCTCACGCGCAGGCCGCAGGCGTAGAGCAGCTCCAGGATGGCCCCGTCGCGGATGCCGACCGCCTCGTCCGGCGGCGGCGCGTCCAGGATGCGCGCCACCTCGTCCGGATCGAGCACGTCCGGCAGGTAGCTGCCCGGCCGTGGCGTGTCCAGCAGGCCCGCCACGTCGCGCTGCGCCAGCCCCTCCCGCAGCGCGAAGCCGTAGAAGCTGCGGATGGCGGCCACTTTGCGCGCCTGGGTGGATGGCCGCCTGCCGGCGCGGCGCAGCGCATTGACGAAGTCGCGCACCGGCTCCGGATCGCGCCGCCAACCGGTGCCCGCCACGCGGGCGAACTGGGCAAGGTCGCGGCGGTAGGCAGCCACGGTGAGCGGCGAGAGCCCACGTTCCACGCGCAGCTCGAGCAGGAAGGCGTCGATTGCCGCTTCGAGTGCCGGGCCGGCCTCGCGCGCCGTCAATACGGGAGGCTCGACGCCTTGGTGCGCAGCAGGTCGTAGAACGAGGTCGAGCCGGTCGGCTCGATCAGCCGCAGCGGAACCGGCAGCGCCCGCACCTCGATGCGGTCGCCGTCGGCGATCGCCAGGTCCCACTGGCCGTCGACCGATACCAGCGCGCCAGCCGGCGCATGCAGCAGCGTCAGCTTGACGAGGTGCTCCTCGCCGGCGACCACGCTGTGCAAGGGGGAGAGGTACGCGGCGACCGGCGTGATGATCACGTTGCGTAGCCGTGGGTCGAGCACCGATCCGCCGGCCGAGAACGAGTAGGCGGTCGAGCCGGTCGGCGTCGCCACAACCACCGCGTCGGCCACGTAGGTGGCCATATGGCTGCCGCTCACCTCGACCTCGATCTGGATCATGCGCACTTTGACGCCGCGCGTCAGGACTACCTCGTTCAGGCAGGCCCAGGTCTCCTGCGTCCCGTCGGTGCGCACCAACGTCGCCGCGATCCGCAGCCGGTCCTCGACGGCGTAGTCGCCGGCCGCGACCTGGTCGAGCGCCCGCTCGAGCCCATCGGTCTCCACCTTGGCCAGGAAGCCGACCCGACCCAGGTTCACGCCGAGAGCCGGCACGCCGCTGTCGCCGATGGCGCGGGCGGTCTTCAGGAAGGTGCCGTCCCCGCCCAGCACGCAGATCAAGTCGGTCCCCCGGCAGCCTGCCGCGATGCTCTCGTGGTCTTCCGCGGCGGCGTCCCAGGCCTCGACTCCGTGCGCCTCGCACCAGGCACGCGCCCGCGTCAGCACCTCGCGCGCCTCGGGGTTGGTCGGGTTGTACGCGAAACCGATGCGCATCTAGTCGACCGCCGCCTCGCGCTTCGAGCCCTTGCCTGCGGGCGGCGGCGCACTGAGACGGGATGCGATTTCGGCCACCTCGCGACGCAGTGCCGCGATCTCCGAGGCGACATCGTCCTGGACCGCGGCGTACGAGCGGTCCAGCCCGGCGGCGATCAGAGCACGCATCAGGCTGGACGGCGAGACGCCGCGGGCCCGGGCGGCGGCCTCGACGCGGGCCACCAGGGCGTCGGGCATGCGCAGCGACACGATCTGTCGCATCGTGTCGGGGGCAAGCTCGTGGATTCCGGGCTCACCGAGGTCCAGCCCCTCGAACCCGACGCTCAGTTGCTCGGCCTGCGGGTGGGCGCTCCGCTTTCTCATGCCGTAGCGCATCGTAATACGCCGTGCATACGCCCTGCCTAGACCGATGCTGCCTGGACGGCCTCCACCAGCTGCTCCCAGGCCTCGTCCGCCATGCCCGGCGGTGCGGTCAGGTGCGCCAGGAACTCCACGTTTCCCTGGGCGCCCGCGATCGGCGAGCGGATCAGGCCGAGGGTGCCGAACCCGGCAGCACGCGCGTCGGCGCCAACCCGAGTCAGCACCTCCCGGTGGACTGTCGGGTCACGGACCACCCCACCGCGTGGCACCGCCGTGCGGCCGGCCTCGAACTGCGGCTTGACGAGGGCGATGA
>DASQFY010000033.1:0-9696 GCA_035632895.1 Candidatus Dormiibacterota bacterium | reverse complement strand
CCTTGAGTCGACTGCTCACTACCGTGCCGCCGTCGGCCCACCGGAAGGCCCTGTCGTGGCATTCAGCCGTCGATGCACTGCCAATGGTGGTACCAGCGAGCACAACGGCCTCAAGCCAGCTGCAGCTCCAGGAACTCGCTGACCCGCAGCAGCGCCAGGACGGGTCGGACCAGGAAGTGAACCTCACGGCGTTGCGGGTCGCTGAACCGGCGGGGCGACGTGAGCGTGACCCAACGGCCGCGGTTTCGGACCCGGCAGCGGCCCGCGGCGAGCACGTTCTTCACCCATTGCACGTCCGGCCCGTAGGTAAGGGCGATGACGTACCGCTCGCCGTGCCGGAACACGGTCAGCGGCGTCTGGCGTCGAACCCCACTCCGACGCCCGACGTGCTCGAGCACGCCGAACCCGGGCAGGATGCCGGTGAATGGCCGGAGAAGGGCGTTGCCGAAGGCGAGATTTACGCGCGCCAGCCAGTGCGGGAGGGCCATCGGGCCCATGGTAGGACGGTGCGCTAGCATCCACGAGTGACCGACGACTCCGACATGACTCCCGAGGAGGCTGAGCGCGCGCATCTGCGCGGACCAGCCGGCAAGGCCGATCGCGGCTTTCGGCGCATGCAGGAGCTCCGCAAGGTCAGCCGCGACTTTCCGTTCATCTGCCCCGTCGACTTCCTGCCGCACCGCGGCTCCCCGCCGGGAGAGGACCCGAACCTGGATCCGACCTTCGTGGAGCGCCACTCGCGCGACGACGGCGACCACTACCTCGACTGATGCAGTCCTGCGATCAATGCGGCGCCCGACCGCCTCAGCTGCCGGTGCGGATCGAGATCGT
Source organism: Candidatus Dormiibacterota bacterium (assembly GCA_035632895.1). Lineage (GTDB taxonomy): Bacteria > Chloroflexota > Limnocylindria > QHBO01 > QHBO01 > DASQFY01. Next base: position 8,865 of record DASQFY010000033.1, on the reverse strand, counting down.
GCGGGAATCGGGACCGATCGGCCTGGCGAGCGCTCCCGGACCCGGCGAGACCGCGAATTTCACGAAGGGCTACGCCTTCTGCTCGGGCGACCACGCCTACGCCTGGGCACGCGAGCGTCGCTACATGCTCTGCAACCGTGCGCCGACGGCCTTCGAGGCCGGGATGCAGCCATATCTGCCATCCCGCCACATGGGTGGACGCGTGGGGCTGTGCGACGGCCATCACACCGGCCCGCACGAGTGGAAAGAGGCGTGGCCGGCCTGACATCGCCCCTCGGCGGCTAGACTGCATCGGGCCATGCAGAAGTTCATTGTCACCGGGGGAGCGCCCTTGCGTGGGGAGGTTCCGATCGCGGGCGCGAAGAACGCCGTGCTCAAGCTGATGGCTGCCGCGTCCCTGACCGAGGAGCCGTGCGTGCTGCGCAATGTCCCGAGGATCAGCGACGTGATGATCATGCGCGAGGCGATGGGCGACATCGGCTTCGGTGTGCGGCAGGTCGACGGCGATGGGCTGGAAATCACCGCCAAGGCTGCGGACTGGCTCTTCGTTCCGCTGGAGGCGGCCATGAAGATGCGGTCCTCGTTCATCCTGCTCGGGCCGCTGCTCACCCGCTTCGGTCGCGTGATCATCAGCAACCCGGGCGGCGATCGGATCGGGCGGCGGCCCGTCAACCTGCACGTCGACGCCATGGAGAAGCTCGGCGCCACGATCGAGTACAAGAACGGCTACTACTTCGCCGAGGCTCCCGACGGGCTGCGTGGCGCGACGATCGAATTCCCGTACGTGACCGTGATGGGCACCGAGAACGCCCTGCTGGCCGCCGTGCTCGCTCGCGGGACGACGGTCATCGAGAACGCGGCGCAGGAGCCGGAGACCGATGACCTGATCGCGATGCTGTGTCGCATGGGGGCGCGCATCGAGCGCACGGCGGAGCATCGACTCGAGGTCGAAGGGGTGGACCGCCTGAGCGGGGTCGATCATCCCGTCATGGGCGATCGGCTCGAGGCCGGCACATTCGCTATCGCGGCGGCCGTGACCGGCGGTGAGATCACCATGCGCGGCGTGGATCCGGCGCACCTTGGCGCCTTCCTGGACGTGCTCGGCAGGATGGGCGTCCCGTTCGAAACGACCGATGACGGCCTGCGCGTGGGCAGCGCGGGCACCTACCGGCCGACCGATGTCGAGACCCAGCCCTACCCGGGCTTCGCCACCGACCTCCAGGCGCCCCTCGCCGTCCTCATGACCCAGGCCGATGGCGAGTCCACGATTAACGAGACGATCTACGAGGATCGCCTCGACTACACCACCGAGCTGCTGAAGATGGGCGCCGCGATCGAGGTCATGGACGAGCGGCGCGCCCGCATCGCCGGCCCCACCCCACTCCATGGCCGCGAGGTCCAGATCTCCGACCTGCGCGCCGGCGCCACTCTGGTGCTGGCCGCGCTGGCGGCCGAGGAGACGAGCGTCATCTCCGGAGTGGAGCACGTCGATCGCGGCTACGAACAGATCGAGGCGAAGCTCCTGGCGCTCGGGGCCCAGATCTCACGGATCGACGCATAACCGTGGACACGAAAGGCATCGGAGCCGGGCCGCATCGGTTCAAGGCCATCCTGGAGCACGCGCAAGGCGGCGGGGCAGTCGTCATGCTGCCGGAGGATGTGACGGAGGCAATCGGCGGGCGTAAGCAGATGCGGGTGATCGGGAACGTGAACGGTGTTCCGCTGCGCAGCTCCACCTTCCCGTATCGCGGGCAAGGGCTCTGGCTCGGCGTGCACAAGGTCACACGCGACGCGGCTGGGGCGGATTTTGGTGACGAGCTCGAGTTCGAGATTACCCGTGACGACTCACCGCGCGTCCTCGAGCTTGCGCCCGAGCTGGAGGCGGCGCTCGACGCCGAGCCGGCGCTGCGCGACCGGTTCGAGGCCCTCTCCTTCAGCCGCCGCCGCGAGCTCGCCGACCCGATCGCCGAGGCCAAGCGCGCTGAGACCCGCTCGGCGCGGCTCGAGAAGGCTTTGGCCCGCCTACGAGAGCCTGATCGGTAGCTCCGCCGCGCGCGTGGTGGGCGCGTTACGCTCCCACCGCCCTCCCAACTGACGGCTCGCGCATGGCGGCAGCGTTACGCATCTTGCGAGTCGCCCGCCGCGTTGTCGCTAGCGGCATTCACGCTCAGATTGGCTCGAGCCGCTCCTTCCATGCCGCCTGGAGCGTGGCATCCTCCTCGTCCAGGAGTCGGTCGAGCTCAGCGCCACGCCAGCGCGGTTGCAGATCCAGCTTCACCTCGAGCGCGGCCAGGCAACGGCGCACCGTCGACAACGTCAGATGATCCACGTGGCCGCGTTCGAGCAGCGACCACGTGGACCGATGGATCCTGGCACGGAGGGCAGCATCCTCCTGGCGCCACCCGCGGCGCCGGCGCAGGGCGCGGATGACGCGACCGAGATCGAGGTCTCGGATGCACCGATGGTGGTCACGACCGGTTACCGCGCGCTTAGGCCTCGCTGCTGACCGCTGCTGACCGCTGCTGGCTGGCATGCCGGGCACCAGTAGGTCATCCGGCTCTGCTCGCCCTGTCGGCGTCCGAGGATGCGCGTGCCGCAGCGCCGGCAGGGGCGTCCGGCGCGTCCGTAGACCCACAGCGAGCCACCGCGGCGAGGCCCGCCGGTCGTGACCCGCCGCCTGCCCTCGGTATTGGCCAGCAGCAGGCGCCGAGCGCTCGCGACGAGGGACGCGAGCGTGCTATCCGGAAGGGCAGCAACGGGCGCCCATGGGTCGACGCGCTCGATGAAGCAGATCTCCGACTTGTAGACGTTGCCAATCCCGGCGAGCGCGCGCTGGTCGAGCAGCGCCTCGCCGAGCGGTACCGCTGAGCGCTCGCGCAGGCGGCGGATGGCTTCCGCGGTATCGAAGCCGGGCGACAACAGGTCGGGACCGAGCGCCGTCAAGGCCTGATGCCGGGCAACCTGCGCAGCGGTGAGGAGCTCGACCTCGGGGGCGTCGAAGCAGACGGCCACCGCGTCGCCGGCCTCGAGCACGCATGAGGCACGAGAGGCTGGCAGGCGCCAGGGTTCGCCCGCGGCGTATCGGTGCCAGGAGCCCCGCATGCGCATGTGCGTTCGCAGCCACAACCCGCCCGAAAAGCCGATCAGCAGGTGCTTGCCACGCGCCTCGACCGACTCGACGCGCGACCCGACCAGGGACTCCAGGCGCGGGACCCGCACGAGGCCCGGCCGCGGCTGCGCGCGCGCCGCGGTGACCACCCGATCGAGCAGCGCTCGGCGCAGAACCATGGCGGTTCGGAAGATCGTGTCGCCTTCTGGCATGGACCGATGGTACCGGCGGAGCGGCGAAGGTCAGTCGGTATACTTCGGACCCTCCCGCCAACTCCGCATGGATGCAGCCTGACCGCGCATGAAGATCGGGATCGACCTCGGCACCGCGAACATCCTCGTCTACGTCAAGGGCAAGGGCGTGGTCCTGAACGAGCCATCGGTGGTGGCCATCAGCGACGACGACAACCGGCTCGTGGCGGTGGGCGAGGAGGCACGCGAGATGATCGGTCGCACGCCCGGCAACGTGCGGGCGATCCGGCCGATGCGCGACGGGGTGATCGCCGACTACCTGATCACCGAGGCGATGCTGAAGTACGTCATCAACAAGGTGGCGCGCGTCAGGATCTTCAAGCCGGATGTGATGATCAGCGTCCCATCCGGCGTCACGAGCGTGGAGAAGCGTGCGGTCCGGGACGCCGCGCTCAAGGCGGGGGCACGGGACGCATACCTGATCGAGGAGCCGCTGGCGGCGGCGATCGGGTCGAATGTGCCCATCTCCGGCCCGAGCGGCAACATGATCATCGACATCGGCGGCGGCACCAGCGAGATCGCCGTGATCGCCCTCGGCGGCATCGTGGTCAGCCAATCGGTGCGTGTAGGCGGTAACCGCTTCGACGAGGCGATCACGAACTACATCCGTCGCAAGTACAACCTGATGATCGGTGACCGGACGGCGGAGGAGGTCAAGATCGCGATCGGCTCTGCCCTGCCGCTGGATGAGCCGCTGACCATGGAGGTCAAGGGCCGGGACATGATCGCCGGGCTGCCCCGCACCATCCCGATCACCTCGACCGAGATTACCGAAGCGATCGAGCAGCCGCTCCAGCAGGTGATCACCGCCGTGCGCAACGTCCTGGAGCAGACGCCGCCCGAGCTGTCGAGCGACATCATCGACAAGGGGATGGTGATGACCGGCGGTGGCTCGCTCCTGCGCAACATGGACACGCTCCTCACCCAGGTGACCGGGATTCCATGCCACGTGGCGGAAAACGCCCTGAACTCGGTGGCGGTGGGTACCGGGCTGGCGCTCGAGCACTTCGGCACTTTCCGTAAGAGCCTGGTGAGCGCGTCGTGACCGCCTCGGCCCCAGCGGCCGTGCGCACCGGCGTAGGCGGCCTGGCGATGGAAAGGACGGGCCCCCAGGCGCGCGCGCTCGCGTTCGCCGACTTCCACATCCACACCCGCTTCAGCCGCGACTCCCTGCTCTCGGAGGAGAAGTTCATTCGTGTCGCGCTGGAGCGCGGCCTGACCCACGTGGCGGTCACGAACCATAACAACGTCGAGGGTGCGATCGCCGTTCAGGACAAGGTTGCCGAGCTGGGGGTCGACGACCGCTTGACCGTCATTCTGGGCGAGGAGGTCTCGACCACGGATGGCGAGCTGGTCGGCGTCTTCCTGCAGCGCACCATCCCGCGCGGCCTGTCCGCCGACGAGACGGCGAACGAGATCCACGCCCAGGGCGGTTTGGTGTCGGTCCCGCACGCGTTCGACCCATTCCGGCGCTCGCACATCCGCCGCGAGCCGCTGGAGCGGCTGGCCGAGGCGCGCAAGATCGACATGATCGAGGTCTTCAACAGCCGCGTCACGTTCCAGCGCCACAACCAAGAGGCGGCGGAGCTCGCGGCGCGCTACGACATTCCGGGGATCGCGGCCAGCGACAGCCACTCGGCGCTGGAGATCGCGATGAGCTTCAACGCCATGCCCGCCTTCGAGACCGCGGAGGAGCTCATCGCTGCCCTTGCCGTCAACGAATGGCACGGCACCCGGTCGACCGCTCTGATCCACCTCACCACGCAATACGCGATCTGGAGCAAGGCCGCGCGGCGCCGGCTCGCCGGGGAAGCCTCACGTGACCGGTAGCGACCAGCCGGCGGGAAGCCAACCCCAGCGCACCCACCCGAGTGGCCCGCACGAGCATCGCCACTCCGTTTACGAGCCTGCCGAGTTCCTGGACGCCCCAGCCGATGAGCCGATTCCGGAGCGGGAGGTCAGCCTCGCCAGCCGGATCCTCAACTGGAAGACGATCCTGTCCGTCCTCTTTGCGGTGGTGCTGCTGACTTTGGCGTTCCGCACACTGGGTGTGAACATCGGCAGCACCTGGTCGCTGATCCTGGGTGCCAACCCGGCCTACCTGCTGCTGGCGTTCGTCGCCTACTACCTGACCTTCCCGATCCGCGGCTTCCGCTGGCGGTTCATCCTCGAGCGCGTCGGCACGCGGGTCCCCCTCAAGGACGCCACCGAGATCCTCTTCCTTTCGTGGTTCGTGAACTGCCTGGTGCCGGCGAAGCTCGGCGACCTGTACCGCGCCTACCTGCTGAAAGGAAACTTCGGAGCCTCGGCCTCACGCACCGTCGGCACGATCTTCATCGAGCGGATCGCGGACATCATCATCATCTTCAGCCTGGCCCTGGCGGCGGGCTTCTGGAGCTTCCGGGATCAATCGCGCCCCGAGGTCGATGCCATCTTCCTCATCGGTTTCGTGGTGGCGATCGTCCTGGTCATACTCGTGATCGGCCTCCGACTCTTCGGAGCCCACATCGGGCGCCTCCTTCCGGAGCGTGCTGCGGCGCTCTGGGAGAAGTTCCACGAAGGCAGCACCGGCGCGCTGACGGTCAGGGCACTGCCGGTCATCGGGGCCGCCACCGTCGCCATCTGGCTGCTGGAGGGCGCTCGCCTCTTCTTCGTGATCCGCGCCCTCGCGCTGCCGAACGTCGCGCTCGGGATCAGCGCGTGCGTGTTCGTTGCGCTCGCGGCCGCGCTGCTCACCGCCATCCCGCTGACCCCAGCCGGGGTGGGGTTCGTGGAGCTCGGCATCGCGGTCGCGCTCGGGATCTACGGTGTCGGCAGCGATCCGGCGGCGGCGGTGGCGTTCACCGACCGCGGCATCAGCATCCTGACCGTGATCGTGCTTGGCGGAGTGCTCTACCTGGTCAGCGACAAGGTGCGGCGCGCACACAGCCTTGGCGGCAGGCAGTCGGAGGCCAGGGCCAGCCGCCCAGGCTGATTCCGCCCAGGCTGATTCCGCTGATCCGATGCCAGCACGGTGTCGGTACCTTTGTCCCATTGAGGGCTTGATGTTGCGCTGCGATCCTGCGGTTGCTCGTACGCACCACCGGGACCTCACCCGGCGGCCCGTCCGGCGCATGGACGAGGCGCATGACGCTCCAGCCACCGCGATCGTTCAACAGCTGGCTACGTGGCCAGTTGAAGGAAAAGAAGATGAGCCAGCGCCAGCTTGCGCTCCAGTCGGGCGTGGACCATTCCACGATCTCGCGGCTCATCAAGGGTGATCGCATGCCATCGCTTGGCACTGCGACGAAGCTGGCACGTGGCCTGCGCGAAATCCGCGACGAGGTCGAAGGGCCCGCCTATTTCGCCACCCTGGCAGCTCGACAATTGCTCCCCACCGCACGGGTCGAATACGCTCTGCGCGGCGACGACGCACTCAACGACGGCGACGTCCGCGAGCTGATGCAGGCATACATCAGCGTCCGCAACCGGCGCCTGCGGGAGAACGGCTCCACCCCGAACGGCTCCGGCGGCACGACTCCGGGCCCGGCATCGGGCACCGACACGTATGGCGTCGCCGGCGTCAGCCGGCTCCGCTGATCGGCGCGGGGGCCACCCGCGTCGACCGACGATTCATTCGGAACGCCCCCCTCGGCAGCTCCGGTAGCGCCTCCGCACCACCGTAGAGCAACCACGCGCGACGCACATTGACCGCGTCGTAGCCCTCGTCCACCCCCGGCGTCTCGAGCACGAACGTGGTCCCCCGCGTCATGCGCGGGTCCCGGATGAAGGCCGCCAGGCCGGATGGACCGATGCGCCCCGCCCCGACATGCTCGTGCCGGTCGCTGCGCGAGCCGAGCAGCGAGCGCGAGTCGTTGAGATGCACCAGCACCAGGCGGTCGAGGCCGATCAGCTCGTCGAAGCGGTCGAGCACCGCCGCAACGCCCGCCGGCGTCGAGATGTCATAGCCGGCACCCCACAGGTGGGCCGTGTCCAGGCAGTAGGCAAGTCGGTCGCGGTCGGGGCCGGGGACGCCCCTCAGGATGCCGTCCAGCTCCTCGATCGTCGAGCCGAGGTTGTCGCCGCCCCCTGCCGAGTTCTCCAGCACCAGTCGGACGCCGGCCGGCGACTCAGCCAGGATGGCGCCGACGTTATCCGCGATCCGCCGCATCCCCACCTCGCGGCCACCGCCACGATGCGAGCCGATGTGCGTATTCACGAGCGCCGCGCCGTATTGCGCAGCGCGCTGCATTTCGTGGATCAGACCCGCCCGCGACTGCGCGGCGAACGGCTCTGCCGATCCGGCCAGGTTGATCAGGTAGCTGGCGTGTATCGCCACCGGCTGAATGCCATGCTTCTCGCAGTAGGCCACGAAGGCCGGGGCGTCAGACGGTGGCTCGGCCCTGCGGCGCCACGCGGTCGGGTTGTCGCTGAAGATCTGGAGCGCGGTCGCGCCAATCTGCCGCGCCCGGCGCCCCGCCTTCAACAGCCCGCCGGCGACTCCGAGGTGGATTCCGACCCTCGGCGCACCCGGCGGCCAGCTCAGCCGACGACGCGGTTCGGGCCGTGCTACGGTGCGAGCCATGGCGACCGATCCGGAGCGGCCCCAATCGGGCCTGGACCTGCTGACGATCGGGCTGCTGGTCTTCTTTGTGTCGCTGCTGCTGATTGTGGCGGCCCTGCTGGCTTTGCCGACGATCCTGGGCTAGTCGCGGACGTAGCTGACGTTCTCGCAGCGCTCAGCGCTTTCCACCGACAACCGGCTCGATGAGCCCATAGGTGCCATCCGCGCGTCGGTAGACGATGCAGATGCGCTCGTTCTCGGCATTCAGAAAGACGAAGAACGCGTGCCCCAGGTCCTCCATGCGCGTTATCGCGTCTTCCTCGAACATCGGCACCATGTCGAAACGCTTGATGCGCACCACCGATGGTGCCGATGAAGCCGGCGCCATCTCGTCATCGGTGGCCACGCTGCGAGTCGCCTCACGGGCCAGCACGGCCTGCGCCTCGTCATTGACGCGTTCTCGCATGCTGCGCGGCCGCTGCTTGGCTCGCACGACCTGACGCTCCAGCTTGTCGAGCAGGGTATCGATGGCGGCCATCGGCGTGGGACCCGAGGAGACCGAGCGCATCACGCTGCCGTTTGACACGAGCGTCACTTCCGCGAGGTGGGAGGCATCGCTGACGTGGGACGCGTGGGCGGTGAGCTCCAGCGTGGCCTCGGCATCAGGATGCGCGATCCGGTCGAGGCGGCGCAGCTTGCGGTCGATCTCGGTCCGGAGCCGGTCGGTGAGCTCGAGGTTCCGGGCTCTGACAGTCGTCCTCACGCGCGTGGCCCCTCCGCTGTGATGCTCCTCTACGGTAGCACCACAGCGCCGACGCCGACCCGCCGCCAGCATCGGCCCCGCCGTTGCGTTCAGGCAACGGATGAGCCCTCGTCTGCCCGAAGATTCCGGGTTTTGTAAGGTCCCCTGCAAGGTCTCTGCGTCAAAGTAGGCCCGCTGATCGCTCTAGGTCGAAAGTACC
>DASQFY010000032.1:0-12827 GCA_035632895.1 Candidatus Dormiibacterota bacterium | reverse complement strand
CCACCAGCGATTGTGCCAGTAGCGGCCGTCCGCCTGGTTCGAGGTGGCGCCCTGCGCGCACGACGCCACGGCTGGCGGAGTGTTGTCGAACAGGGTCGCGTCGACCGCCTGCTGGTTCGCGAACAGGCTGCCCGACTGGCTAACGATCACGTCGTCCGTCAGGTCGTACAGCGTGTTGTTGGTGTCGTACAGGGTGTAGAAGGCGCTCGTGGCGGCGGTGGAACCGCTGAACCAGCGGTCGCCCGTGCCGTACTGTCCGCTCGTATCGGTCGCGCAGAACGGAGCGTCGAAGATCCAAAGCTCCCCGCTGGTCGCGCCGGTCGGCATCTCGAGTGCGTAGTTGTAGTAGTTGACCGGGTCGTACTGGTCGTTCGGGCCGGAGGTGCGCGGGTCCCACTTGGGGAGGTACGCGTCGCCGTTGACCTTCTCGGCGCCCTGGTTGATGAAGGTTCCCCAGAATCCGCGCGGGGTCAGGGCCGCCCCATACGGGTCGTTGAGGTTCGGCGCCGGCCCGCCACCCACCGTGTAGTGCACGCGGATGCGAATCCGGTCGAGGCGAGTGGTCGAAAGGTCGGTGCAAGAGGCACCGGGGTCCTGGTACTGAACGCGCGCGCGGAAGTTCGTGTTGTTCAGCTGCGCCCAGGTCCATGTCGTCCCCCACAGGTCAGTGCTGGCACCGCTGCTGGGCAGTAGGTGCGCCGTCTCGGTGTTGGTGAGGGCTGCGAAGCGGCCTGTGCTGGTGTATGAGGACCCGGCGTTCTTCGACAGCTCGATCCCCAGGCGACAGCCCGAGTTGTCCGTCGAGCGAGACTCCATCTCGACCTCGATGCCGGTGATCGTGGCGCCGCCGGGATCGGACAGTCCGAAGGTGCGGTAGACCTGGTTGGGGTTGATGGTGGTGGCCTTGGTGGCATAGACGTCGTTGCTGGTAAAGGCGTTGTTGGGGGTGGTCCAGTCGTTCGGGGTGCCGGTGGCCGTCGGCGCGACCCAGCCCGTCACCCCGGTCGTCACTGCCGTGCGGAGCGGCCCGAAGACACCGTAGTAGTTCTCGGGGCTGCCCATCGGGACGGGCAGGATGTACTCCGCCTTCGCCTTACGGCTGACGAGGACGGTGTCCATCCCGATCAGGGTGAGGAAGAAGGTCTTGACCGGCGCCGTGACCTTGACGTCGAGTCGCCGCGGGGCGCTCACGTCCTGGAGCGGTGTAACCGTCACGCCGGCTGCACCGGTGGGGTAGCCATTCCGCGCCGCGCCGTCCCTGGCCTCGAGGTAGGCGGTGGGTGCGTCACCGGGCAGGTGAATGACCCCTGCCAGCGCGGCAGCGTCGGCCGCGCGCTGAATCTTCAGGGAGTTCGACCACAGCCAGGCGAGGTCGACGACCAGCGCGGCCATCAGGAGCAGCACGGTGAGCGTGCCCGCGAAGATCACGAGGATCTGGCCGCGGTGGGCCTTCGTGTGGGACGTCTGCTTGAGCGGCGTCCCGTGGCTTGGATTCATTGATCGGCGACCTCGTTGGACCTGGGAATGGACAGCCTTTGCTGGTCCATGGGCCAAAGCCCTTCGAGCTCGACTATGCCGCCCGATCCTTGCAGGTCACCTTGCAGAATCCCGGATGAATGGCGGCCGGGCGATAGTACTTTGGGTTCGCGATCCGCCTCCTCAGACCTCTCGGGCGAGGGCGAATCCACACACCTCCGAGGCACCGGCCGCCAGCAGGACGGCAGCGCAGGCCTCCAGCGTGGCCGACGTCGTGAGGATGTCGTCGATCAGGATCACCGCAGCGGGCGGGCGTGCGGCGTCACGCAGCGTGAAGGCCTGCTGCAGGTTCCGAAGGCGTCCGGCGCGGTTGAGGCGGTGCTGCTCGGTCGTGTGCCGGCGTCGGATCAGGAGGTCGAGCACGTTCAGATCGTGGCCACGCCCTAGCGCTTGCGCCAGCAGTGCCGCCTGGTTGTAGCCGCGCTGCCGCAGCCGGCTCGTGTGCACCGGCACCGGAACGAGCGGAGCCCGCCCGACCAGTGCGAGCAGGTGCACGAAGTCTTCTCGGCAGGCAAGGGCCAGCGGCTCGGCCAGGCGCGCCGCGCCACCGTACTTGAGGCGCTGCAGCGCGCGACGTAGCGAGCCCTCGTAGGTGAAGGCGGCCAACGCGAGCTGCAGCGAATCGCCGACGACGATCCCCGGATCGGCCGCCATGAAGCGGGCGCCATCCCGCGAGGCCCTGCGAAACGACCCCCGGCACGCGCCGCACAAGTCCGCGCCGTAGCGCCCGCAGCCGGCGCAGGCGGGCGGCAGGAGCAGGTCGACCAGCGCCATCGCCGCAGCCTGTCACATGAGTCCGTACCGGCGACTTACTCGAGGCTTACTGGAGCTCGATGAATGCCAGCTGGTCGCCAGCCTGGGTCCCGCTCGCCCCAGCCGCGCCGGCGGGCAGCTCCAGGCAGTCCCGACCGCCGCCCGTCCGCGCGACCATTCGCCACGGCGGGAGGTGGGGGATCGTTCGGGTGACGCGGAGGGACCGGTCCAGAAATACGAGGTCGATCGGGTAGCGCATGAAGGTGGTATCGATCGTTGTCGCGCCGGGCAGGAGGAGGCCCTCACCGGGCTGGAGGCGCGGCAGCAGATGGAGCCCGAAGATGCGCTGGACGATCGAGCGCGCCACGCGACAGCGCTCCGCGACGGTGGTGCCGCGCGTCAGGTTGTCGATGCGAACGTATCGGGCCATGCCAGGCCGACGCTATCTGGGTCCAGGCGTGACGGCGTCGTCGGCGCGCTCGGCGGGGAGCGTGATGGTCACGGTCGTGCCACCGCCGAGCTGGCTGCGCACCGTGATGTCGCCGCCCATCGCGCGCAGCAGACCGCGGGCCGCGTAGAGGCCAACGCCCGAGCCGTCCGGGGCGAGACGGCGGGCGTCGTCGGAGCGGTAGAACTGATCGAAGGCATGCTCCATGGTGGTCGCGTTCATTCCCGCGCCCTCGTCAGTGATCGAGATCTCGCCGGTCAGCTGCCCATCCCCCGCAGCGCCCGTCAAGCCCAGGCGAACCCGCACCATCGCGCCCGCCGGGCTGTACTTCACGGCGTTATCGAGCAACGCCCAGAGCACCTGCTCCACCCGGTCCGGATCGCCAACCAGGAGGTGCCCGGGTCCATCATCGGCAACCTCGAAAGACCGATCCGCGCGGAGCGCCTCCCAGGTGCGCCGGACGATCGGCTCGCCACGCATCACCTCCTGTCGCGGGGTCAGCGCGCCGACCTCCAGGCGCGAGACGGTCAGCAGCTGGCTGACCATGCGGCGCAGTCGGTCCGCCTGGTGCGCGATCGTGTCCAGGTCGCCGCGGGCCGCCTCGTCGAGGCCGCTCGCCTCGCGCAGCTCAGCGGCGACCGCGCGGATGCTGGTCAGCGGGGTCTGCAGATCATGCGTCACGCCCCGCAGGAAATCAGTCTGGATCGCGGCCATGCGATTGAGCTCATCGGTCTGGTGCCGAAGGCGGGTGTAGAGCAGCGCATGCTCGATGGCAGTGGCTGCGTGCTGGCCCAGCAGCGCGAACAGGTTGAGCTCGGCCGGGGACGGCGGCTGCCGCCCTTCCCAGGGTGCCAGCAGGATGGCACGCAGCTCGTCACCTGCCGCGAGGTCGACGATGACGAAAGCACCCCATGGACCGATGGCATGGCGGGCGCCGACGGCGGGCGCGTCGCCATCCTCGAGCGTGGACGCCCAGCCGTGCACCTCGGAGACGGGCGGGACCCCCGACTCGCCGTCCGGGCCGTACTCGCCCAGCGGCAGGACGTCCGGCTCCGCCACGCGCAGCACGGCGAGCGTCCAGGTCGGGTCGCCCGTCATCGAACGCGCCGCGCTCACGAGCGAGTGCGCCACTGCCGCTGCATCCTGGGCGATCGGCGCCGCCCTGACCTGCGACGCGAGCTCGGCGATCTGCCGGTTGCGCTCGTCGAGCGCGGTCGCCAGACGGCGCTGGGCGACCGTCAGCTCGTCTTCGCCGCTCGAGTCGGTGGCCCGTGATCCCTCGCCCACTCCCCGCCGTGCCAGGTCGACCATGGAGCGCGCCTCGTCGGCCATGACCCGGCCGGCGAGGACAGCGACCACGCCGGCCCATCCGATCGCCAGGCCGGCCCCGATCAGCAGCGTCGTTCCTGCCCCGATCTGCGTGACCAGCGCCTCAACGAAGACCTCTGCGGCAGCGTACGTGATCAGCGGCGGCAGGGCGGCGGCCACCAGAATGCCCAGCAGCCGAAGTGAGGGACGTCCCTGGTTCACCGCGCGAATGCTACGCCCGGCGTCAGCGAGCCGGCGCGGCCGCGCCCACCGAGTCTGAGACGAGGCGATATCCGACGCCGCGCTCGGTCAACAGGTAGCGGGGATTGTCCGGGTCGACCTCGAGCTTGCGCCGCAGCCGGCGGACGGTAACCCACACGTACGACGGATCGGCTCCGTCCGCGTCCGACCAGACCCGTTCGAGCAGCGTCTCGGTCCGTACGGTGCGATCGAGGGCGCCAACCAGGACCTGGAGCAGCCGTACCTCGGTGGGCGTCAGCGGCTGCGTGCCGGCGGGGGTGACCAGCCGCCGTCCGCTCAGGTCGATCTCAAGGTCGCCGCCGTCGAGCGTGATGCCCGGAGCACCCACCGAGCTTCGCCGCAGGACGCGCTGGACGCGTGCGACGAGCTCGTCAGGATCGAATGGCTTCGTGACGTAATCCTCGGCGTATGTCTCCAGCGCGCGCACCTTCGACTCGCTGGCATCGACCGCCGACAGGATGATGATCGGCAGGTCGGCGATCTGCTTCACCCGACGGCTCAGCTCGAAGCCGTCCATGCCGGGCATCATCAGGTCGATGACGAGGAGCGCGGGCCAGCCACGCTCGAGCGCGGCGAGCGCGGAGCGGCCGGAGAGGGCGGTGCGAACCTCGAAGCCCTCGCGCGCCAGGCGACGGGCCAGCACGGAGAGCAGAGTCTCGTCGTCGTCGACCAGCAGGAGCGCCGGCCTCAGCGCCGGCAACATCTCAGATGCCTACGCCGCCCATGACGGTGACGATCGCCGGCCCAAGGATGACGATGAAGATGGTGGGGAAGATGCAGCCCACCATCGGGAAGAGCATCTTCACTGGAGCCTTGGCCGCAGCCTCCTCGGCGCGCTGCCGTCGCTCGATGCGCAGCTGCTGTGACTGAATCTGGAGCACCTTGGCGATCGGCACGCCGAGCTGCTCGGCCTGGACGATGGCGCCGATGAAGTTGCTGATCGGCTGGGCATCGGCCCGCGCGACCACGTCGCGCAGCGCGTCCCGCCGGGTGCGACCCATGCGGATCTCGGCCAGAGCCTGGCGGAACTCGTTGACGAGCGGGCCCTCCATCTTCTCGACCACCTTGGCGAGCGCCGCGTCGAAGCCCAGGCCCGCCTCAACGGAGATCGTGAGCAGGTCGAGCGCGTCGGGCAGCTGGAGCACCATCGCAAAGGACCGCGCCCGGATCCGACGGCCGAGCCAGAACTCCGGCAGCATGAAGCCGATCGGAGCGCCGGCCAGTGCGAAGACGAACCCGAGCGGAGCACCCCCGATTGCCAGGCCCACGAAGAAGAGCAGGATCGGCAGGATGATCGTGACCAGGATCTTGACGCCCATCCAGTCCGCGCCGCGCAGGCCGCCGGGGTAGCCCGCCTTCTCAAGCTTGGCGTCGGTGCGGGCGATGATGCCCCCCTGGTCGCCGCGACGGCCGAGCTTGGCGAGCCGCTTGACGAGCGGTCGCATGACGCGATCGAAGAACGGCTGCTGGAGCTCGAACTCCTCGAGCGTCTTGGGCTGAATGACGAGCTGCTCAAGGCGCTGCTGGACGGCATCGCGCGGCGGAGCCGACCCGAGGCCGTAGGTGAGCAGCAGGATGGCGCCGGCGGCCAACAGGCCGATGATCACTTCAGTGGGCATTGCATTACACCTTGATGTCGACGATGCGGCGGATAAGGATGTAGCCAACGCCCATGCTTATCAGGCCGATGATGAAGAAGATGACGCCGGTCGGCAGGCCGAACATCTCGGGCGGCTTCTCGAGCATGACCACCATGTAGGACGGGCTGATCAGGAACAAGATCAGGCCCAGGCCAACGGGAAGCAGGGTGATGACGTAGCCGCTGTAGCGCTGCATGGCGGTCAGCGTGTTGATCTCGCCGACGATGCGGACCCGCTCACGGATCGTGTACGCGATCGAGTCGAGCACCGTGGCCAGGTTGCCACCCACCTGGCTCTGAATGTTGATGGCGGTGACCATCAGCTCCAGGTCCTCGGAGGCGACGCGACGGACGAGGTTGTTGAGCGCCGGCTGGAGCGCCACGCCCAGGCTCATCTCGCGCACGACCCGCTCGAACTCCACGGAGATGGGTGGGCGCGCCTCACGTGTCACCAGCTCGATGCCCTGCAGGAAGGACGAGCCGGCCCGCAGCGAGTTGGCGAGCAGCGTGATGGTGTCCGGCAGCTGGGTGGCGAACAAGCGCAGGCGCTTGGCCTGCCGGAAGCGAAGGTACCACCGCGGGAAGTACCCTCCCACCAGGAAGGCGACGGCCAGGGCGACGGGGTTCTGGAAGCCCTGGAAGATGAACCCGCCCACCCACGCAGCGGCAAGGAAGAGGAACGGCGACGCGATCCACGCCCCCACGAGCTCCGCTGGACGCAGCTTGAGGTCGGCTCGGGCAATCTCCGTCGAGAGGCGTGCCGTCATGTCCTGGCGGTCGATCATCCGGGAGATGCCGGCCATGACCGCCGAATCCTTGTCCTCCGCATCCTCCGACTTGCTGGAGCGTTCGCCGCCCGAGCGCGCGTAGCGCTCGAGGCGCTGGGCAACGCCACCCGACCCCCCGCTCATGGCGATGCCAATGGCGAGGAGCAGGACGGCCCCGGCCGCGAGGCCGGCGATCAGGATCGGGAGCATGCCCATGGTTGCTCGATTCCTCTAGAAGACTGAGCCTAGAAGGGTGAGCCGAAGACGTTCGGGGGCAGGTGGATGCCGGCCATCTCGAACTTCTCGACGAACTTGGGTCGGATGCCGGTGGGCTTCAGCTTGCCCTGGATCTTGCCCTCGATGACGCCCGTCTGATCGAACACGAAGATGTCCTGCATGACGATCACATCGCCCTCCATGCCCTGCACCTCGGTGATGTTCACGATCTTGCGCGAGCCATCCTTCAGCCGGTTCTGGTGGACGATCAGGTCGACGGCCGATGCGATCTGCTCGCGGATTGCGCGCAGCGGCAGGTCCATGCCGGCCATCAGCACCATCGTCTCGAGACGAGACAGCATATCGCGCGGCGAGTTGGCGTGGCCGGTCGACATGCTGCCGTCGTGGCCGGTGTTCATGGCCTGGAGCATATCGAGCGCCTCGCCGGATCGACACTCACCGACCACAATCCGGTCGGGGCGCATGCGCAGCGCGTTGCGCACCAGCTCGCGGATCGGGATCGCTCCCTTGCCTTCGATGTTCGCCGGACGCGACTCCAGCGTGACGACGTGCTCCTGGCGCAGCTGGAGCTCGGCGGCGTCCTCGATGGTCACGATCCGCTCGTCGTCGGGGATGAACGACGAGAGGATGTTCAGCATCGTGGTCTTGCCGGAGCCCGTGCCGCCGGATACGAAGATGTTCAGCCGCGCCTTCACACAGGCCTCGAGGAACTCGAACATCTCCATGGTGGAGGTGCCGAAACGAATCAGGTCCTCGACCGTGAACGGCGTGGCCGAGAACTTCCGGATGGTGACCACCGGACCGACCAGGCTCAGCGGCGGGATGATCGCGTTGACGCGGGAGCCATCGGCCAGGCGGGCGTCCACCATCGGGCTCGACTCGTCGACTCGGCGACCGATGGGCGCGATGATGCGCTGGATGATCTTCATCACGTGCTCGTCGTTCTGGAACGTGACGTTGGTGAGCTCCAGCCGACCCTCGCGCTCGATGTAGACCTGCTGCGGCCCGTTGACCATCACTTCAGTGATCGTCTCGTCGCGCAGGAGGGGCTCCAGCGGACCGAGGCCCAGGATCTCATCGGTGATCTGCTCGAGCATGCGCACCCGCTCGGCGCGGGTGAGGGCCAGTCCCTCTTCGTCGGCGATCTTGCCGAACAGCTCTTCGATCTGCCGCCGCACTTCGACCTGGTTGCTCAGGTCGAGCTTGGGGTCGAGCTCGTTGATGAGGCGGTTCTGGACGCGGAACTTCGCCTCCCGGAACGACTCCCGGGCAGGCATGGCGCCAAGGAACGGGCGGTTCGCCGCGGTGCCGCCGCCCGGTGGGGTGGCAGGCGTGCCCGGGCGTGGGGCAGGGACCGGCGCCTTCGGCACGGCCGGGACGTTCGACTCCCCTTCTGCGGCGGGCCGTGCCCGCTCAATCCTCTTCAACAGTGACATGGCGGCAGTTTCCTTCCCCTTAGCGGCGTGCGAAGAGTCCTCGCTTGTTTGGCGTTTCCTTGGCGGCGATTGCATCGCCCGCAAGCGTCCGAGCGAGCTTGATGATGTCGCGCGAGAGCGCTCCATCTGGGTGAGAAACGACGAACGGAACGCCCCGATTCACCGCCAGCACGGCCAGCCGGCCGTCCGAGACGATCGAGCCGTCGATTGAGCGACGGATCGAGGCCTCGACATCGGCGAGGCGGATCCCCTGGGCACTGTCCCCGCGGTTGACGACCAGCCGAATCTTCGACCGATCGTAGTCGAGTTGGTCCGCCACCTCCAGGAAGAGGCGGACGTTCTTGATGGTGGTGATCTCGAGCGCCGTGAGCACCACGATTTGGTCGGCCATGTCCATCATGGCAAGGGAATGATCGTTCAAAGCGGCCGGCAGGTCGATCACCACAAAGTCATGGCTCTCGCGCAGGGTGTCGACCATCTTTCGCAGGTACGCCGGAGTGACGAGGTCGGCGCCTTCGGGCGACGGGGGCGCCAGCAGGACCTTGATCCCGGTCGAGTGCTCGATCAGCACGGAGTTGATGATCTCGCGGTCCGGCTCGCCGCCCTCGACGGCGTCGAGCATGGACCGGTTCTTCGGATTCAGGTTGAGCAGAACCCCCACGTCGCCGAACTGGAGGTTCGCGTCGATCAGGCAGACCCTGCCCCCGGTCTCCCGGTGCAGCGCCAGCGCCAGGTTGGTGGCGACCGTGGTGCGTCCCGCGCCGCCCTTGGGTGAGAACACCGCAAGCACCTGGTGCTCGCCGAGATCCTCGGCGCTGATCCCGGATATGGGCATCGCGGGCAAAGAGGCATTGGCCTGCTCCCGGCGGGAGAGCTCCTTCTCGAAGACACGCTTGATGCTCGTCGCGAACTCGTCGGCCGAGAATGGCTTGACCAGGAACTCGCGCGCCCCTGCCGAGATCGCCCGCTTCAGCTGCTCCGCCTCGCCGTGGACGCTCATCATGATGATCGGCGAGGAAGGGAGCCGCTCGGAGATGATCTCCGAGGCGGCCACCCCGTCCAGGCCGGGCATGTTGATGTCCATGACGATGACGTCCGGGCGCAAGTCCATCGCCATCCGGATCGCCTCCTCGCCGGAGCCGGCAGTCCCGCTCACGTCGATCCCCTCCTCGAGGCCAAGCAGCTTCGAGAGGTGATCGCGCGTCTCCGGGATGTCGTCGACGATGAGGACCTTGATCACTTGGCGGTGTTCCTTGCTCGGTGAATGCGGGCTAGCTGGGCGCCGAGCCTACGGCGCTTCCAGCACGACGATGTTCGGGATCGGCACCGCGTACTGCTCGATCAGGATGTCGAGCGTGATACCCGTCGTCGCCTCCTCGGGAACACCTTCCTCGGCATCCGCCACGCGACGCAGGATCGCAGTCAGCGTGCCGAGCTCGTTCACGTCGTTCTGAGCGAACTTGATCAGCTCCGCGTCCTGGTCGCTGCCGGCGACCACGATGACCACGGTGTCGATCTGGGCTGGAGCCGGGGCCTGACCCTCCTGCCCGGGCGATGGTGTCGCCTGGTTGGCGATCGGTACGTTCCGGGTGGCGCTGACGTACAGGACACGCATGTCGGTCAGGATCGTCTTGACCGTGCGGACGTTGCCCAGGCCGGCGACCGCCTCGAAGCGAGGCGTCAGATCCGGATTGCCCTCCCGCGCGCTGACCGAATCCTGGGTTTCCTGCACGGGTGCGACCGACTGCGAGAGCACGATGTCGACGTGGTCGCCGGCCGTGATCAGGAAATCGAGGCCGGAAACGCGATCCACCTGGAAGGCAATCGCCTTCTCGCCGGGCAGAAGCTGACACGCGATGCATTGGGATCCAGGAGCGATGTTTATCGCCTCTCCCGGCACCTGCGAGCCCTGTGGAATGGCGAATAGGGCGCGCTGGCCACTCACCATGGAAGGGTCTGTGAGCCGTGTGCCGACCGCACTGCCGGGGTCGACCTGACTGACCGTGACCTTGTCCGGGGTGACCTCCTCGCCGATGTCGATCGGCTCGCTGGCGACCAGGACAGGGACGGTGGTCGGGGTCTCGCCCGTGCCACCTGGCCCGCGTGAGTTGAGAAGAATGACGATTCCAACGAAGGCCAAGGCGGCGAGCAGCACCCCGACCAGGATGACCAGGCGATTGGACCGCTTCACAGATATTCCCCTTAACTCGGATGAGTGGGTACGGAATGAGACCGCGAAAAATGCGCAGCGTTGTGACTGCGGTCAACAGTCTACGAGTGGGCGGCAATCCGTATCGAGGGGACTTGTGGGCTAGGCGGGCACTGGTACTGGCGGCTGTCGCCGGTGGCTGACGCGCCCGGACAAAGGGAGAGCCCCCGGGAAGAAACTCCCCGGGGGCTCTCGAGTGTCGTCCTAGGCTGCGGGGCTCAGGTGCCCTGCAGGTTGGTGCCGACGTTCTGGAAGATCTGGCTGACGATTGGGCCGAGGAAGATGAGAGCCACGATCACAATGATCGCGATGAGGGCCAGAAGCAGACCGTACTCGACGAGCGTCTGACCATCCTCATCCTCGCGGCGGAAGCGGGCAAGAAGAGTGCTGATGAACTGAAGCATACCTTCGCGATACCTCCTTTCCTGGAGAATTTGCGTGGGCAGCGTAAGTTGGGCGCCACAACAAAAGAATGGCCCGATGGTCCCACGCTACCCGGGCAGGGAGCGTACCTTCCGACAGCCCCGCCGAATTGTCAAGGCCGCCGGGAGCGTGGAAACGGCGTGGAAAAGCGTGGGAGCCGTGCCTGCTGCGACACGGCTCCCGCACCGGAGGAGGAGACCCGAGGAGCCCCGGCTCGCGCGAGCCGGGACGCCTCAAGGATGAACGTCGTCCGTAGATACCTGCGGTCGACGCGAGCGAAGGCTAGAGCGGCGTCGGACGCACGGCCATGGCACGACCGTACCAGCGTCGAAGGGACCTCCGGCGGCCGCCGAGCGGCGCGCCGTTGGCCCATCGGTCAATCCTCGGGGATCTTGATCCAGCCCTGCCGCATGGCATAGACGA
This sequence comes from Candidatus Dormiibacterota bacterium, assembly GCA_035632895.1. GTDB lineage: Bacteria > Chloroflexota > Limnocylindria > QHBO01 > QHBO01 > DASQFY01. The sequence continues at coordinate 1,387 of DASQFY010000032.1, read as the reverse complement.
CGGCCTGGGTACGGTCGTTCACGCTCAGCTTGCGCAGGATGCTCGACATATGGTTCTTCACCGTCTGCTCGCTGATCGACAGCGCGTAGGCGACCTGCTTGTTGGTCATCCCCTGGGCGATGTTGTCCAGGATCTCGACCTCGCGCGGCGAGAGCGGCGCAAAGATCGGCTGCGCCTCCGCGCCGTAGACCGCCAGCTCGCGGAACTCCTTGAGGACGCGACTGGCGACGGCAGGCTTGCTGAAGACCTTGTCGTTGATCAGGTACTCGCCCGACCGGACGCGCCGGATGATGGCGATCAGATCGGTTGGATCAATGTCCTTCAGGACATACGCCGCGGCGCCGGCCTTGATGGCGTCGAAGAGCTGGTCTTCGTCGTCGTTGGGGGCCAGCACGATGATCCCGGTGTGGGGCAGCTCGCGCTTGATGCGCTGCGTCGTCTCGATGCCGTTCGGCGCGGGCAGCGAGAGGTCCATCAGGATGACGTCGGGGGTCAGCTCTTCGACGATGGCGATCGCCTCGCGGCCGCTGCCGGCCTCGCCGACCACTTCCATGTCGGCCTCGAGCTCGAGGATGTTGCGGACGCCGCGCCGGAACAGGGTGTGACCGTCGACGATCACGATCCGGGTCTTCGTCCCCTTGGTGCGCCGGTCACCGCCACGGCGGCGTTCCTGCGTCTCCTGTGTTTCCTTGGTCTCCTGCATCTTCTCCTCCCTGGACATGGTACCGGTTGCCATCGGTCGTACCTCAGCTACTTCTTCGGTTAGCGCTTCCTGTAGGTGGTCGACGTTGGTTGTCAATGGACCCGCGGGAGGCGCAGCAGAATCCGCGTGCCCTCTCCCTGGCGGGATTCGATGTGGACGGTGGTCCCCATCAGCTCGGCGCGTTCGCGCATGAAATGCAGCCCGAAGTTGCGGCTGGCGGCGGAGGCCAGGCGCATGACGTCGAAGCCGCGACCGTTGTCGCCAACGACGAGGGCATCGCCCTCCAGCCCGATGCGAACCAGGCTGGCGGCCGCATGCTTGCGGACGTTCTGGAGCGCCTCCTGGACGATGCGCAAGACCGATGCCTTCGCGTCGGGAGCCAGCCCGATGTCGATGTCGTCGACCGCCACCTCGACCACGATCGAATGCCGGGTGGCAAAGTCCGCACCCTGGTCGGCGATGGCCTGGGCCAGTCCCATGTCCACGGCCGGGGGGCGCAGGTCGGCAATGAAGCCGCGCACCTCTTCGAGCCCGTCCCGGAGCATGGTCCGCAGAAAGGCGAGCTCGGCCCGCGCGGTGTCGGGTTCGTCGTTGATAACCCGGTCGAGGAACTCGACCTGGAAGATGGCACTGGTCAGCACCTGGGCAGGCCCGTCGTGGACCTCCTCGGCCAGCCGCTGGCGC
>DASQFY010000031.1:0-3330 GCA_035632895.1 Candidatus Dormiibacterota bacterium | reverse complement strand
CTGGGTCAAGTCCACCATCGGCCACAAGGCTGGTGCGCGAGGCACGATCCGGGCGCTCGGGCTGCATCGGCTCAACCAGACGGTGCTGATCAAGGACAACCCCGTCAACCGGGGCATGCTTCGGCGGGTGGCCTTCCTGCTCGACGTGCAGGAGCCGGGGCAGCAAGGCGGGGTGTCGAAGTGAAGCTTCACGACCCCCAGCCGTCGTCCGGCTCGCACAAGCCATCGCGTCGTGTCGGCCGCGGGCACGGCTCCGGCCGCGGCAAGACGGCGGGGCGCGGCACGAAGGGCCAGCTGTCACGGGCAGGCGGCGGCATGCCCGCCTGGTTCGAGGGGGGCCAGACGCCCCTCCATATCCGGACGCCGAAGCTGCATGGCTTCAAGAACCGCTTCCGGATCGAGTACGCCGGCGTCAACCTGGCTCGCCTGGCGGAGGCCGCGCCCGGCACCCTGATCACGCCCGATGTGCTCAAGCACGATGGGCTGCTGCGCGACCGCAAGACCAAGCCGCGGCCGTTGAAGATCCTGGGCGGCGGGGATGCCCCGAAAGGCGTGACCGTTCATGCGCACGCATTCACCCGGTCCGCCCTCGCCAAGCTGGCGGCGGCCGGCAGCACCGCCCAGCGCATCAGCTGGCCCGACGGCAACCCGATCGACGAGGCGGCGGCTGCCGCCGAAGCCGCCGAGATCCAGGCCAGGGATGCCGCGCGTGCCGACGCCCGGACCGCCAGCAAGGCCAAGAGCCGCGCAGCGAGAGCGGGCGGCGGTCCGAAGGCGACCACGGCGGCGGCCGACAAGGTCGATGAGGTCGCGGCCGATGAGGCTTCTGAAACTGCGGACTCAGCTGATGGCGCTGCCGCCGAGGCGGCCGACACAGCCGAGGCGACCGACACTACCGAGGCGACCGACACTACCGAGGCTGACGCACCCGAGAAGGGGAGCGAGTCTTAGGTGATCGACTCCCTCGTCACCGCGTTCCGCGCGCCGGACATCCGGCGCAAGATCCTCTTCACGCTCGGGATCCTGTTCATCTTCCGGGTGCTCACCAACGTGCCCGTCCCGAACGTCGACCAGGCTCGCCTCTCGAACCTGTTCGAGACGAACCAGCTCCTCAGCCTGCTCGACCTGTTCTCGGGCGGCGGCCTGGCGACCGCCTCGATCATCGGGATGGGAGTGAACCCCTACATCAACGCCAGCATCATCATGCAGCTGATGCAGGGCGTCATCCCGAGCCTCGGCGAGCTGGCGCGGGAGGGCGAGTACGGGCGCAACAAGATCAACCAGTACACCCGTCTGTTGACCGTGCCGATGGCCTTCGCGCAGGGCTACGGCTTCAGCGTCTTGCTCTCGGCCAATGGCGTGATCCCGCAGTCGGACTTGTTCAGCTTCCAGACTCTCTCCCTGCTCATCAGCTTCACTGCCGGCACGATCTTGCTGATGTGGCTCGGCGAGCTGATCAGCGAGCGCGGGCTCGGAAACGGGATCAGCTTCATCATCTTCGCCGGCATCGTCGGGCGCATCCCGCACCAGGCCTCCCCGATCATCACCGGGCCCGACGGCCTGCTGCGCATCATTCCGTTCGTGATCATCGCCATCGTGGTGATCGCCGGGGTGGTGTTCATCAACGAGGGCCAGCGCCGGATCCCCGTCCAGTACGCCAGCCGGGTCCGTGGCCGGCGGATGTACCAGGGCCAGACGCAGTATCTGCCGCTGAAGGTGACGATGGCCGGCGTCATCCCGATCATCTTCGCCATCAGCATCCTGCTCTTCCCGGCCCAGATCGCCCAGTACTTCACCGCCAGCGACGTCGACTGGGTGCGCGGTGCTGCCAACTGGATCGCGACGAACCTGGACGGCCGCACCAATGTGCCGCTCTACGGGTCGCTGTATTTCGCGCTGGTCGTCTTCTTCACCTACTTCTACACCGCCTTCCAGTTCAGGCCCGATCAGACGGCCGACTTCCTGCGCAAGAACGGCGGCTTCATCCCGGGCATCCGTCCGGGCAAGCCGACCGAGGACTTCCTGTCGCGGGTCACCAATCGGATCACGCTGGGCGGCGCGCTGTTCCTCGCCTCACTCGCCGTCCTGCCGTTGGTGGTGGCCGCTGCCATCCCCGGCACGCAGGGCCTGCAGCTGGGCGGCACCAGCATCCTGATCGTGGTGAGCGTGGTGGTGGAGACCATGAAGCAGCTCGAGGCGCAGATGCTGATGCGCCACTACGAAGGCTTCATCCGGTGACCGATACAGACCCCGGCCCGTCGGCGCCCGATCCGCGGCGCATCCTCCTGCTGGTCGGCGCCGCCGGCGCCGGCAAGGGCACACAGGCCGAGACCTTGAGCCGCGAGCTGGGTCTGGCGCATCTTGCCTCCGGCAACCTGTTCCGTGAGGCGCAGCGCGACGGCACTCCGTTGGGCGAAACGGCGCAGCAGTACATGGAGCGCGGCGACCTCGTGCCCGATGAGATCACCACCCGGATGTTCATGGAGCAGCTTTCGAAGCCGAGCGCGACTCGCGGCGCGATCCTGGACGGCTTCCCGCGCACGGTGGCCCAGGCCAGCGCGCTGGACGCCACCCTGGCGGCGCAGGGCGAGGGCATCAGCCGCGTCTTCTTCGTCGACGTCCCGACCGAGGAGCTGATCGAGCGGCTGGCCGGCCGGTTCGTCTGCCCGGCATGCGGCACGCCCTATCACCTCAGCAGCGACCCGCCACGGGTCGCCGGCATCTGCGACAAGGACGACACGCCGCTCGAGCAGCGTGACGACGACCGGCCGGAGGTCGTGCGGGCGCGCCTCGCCAAGCAGGTCCCGCCCATGCTCGAGGTGGTCGACCACTACGACCGGGCCGGGATCGTCACCCGCGTAGACGGGCGTCAGCAGATCGACGCCGTCACGCGCGCCATCCTCGACGAGCTCGGCGAACGATGAGCATCCCGTCGCGCGTGGTCACCATCAAGCGCCCCGAGGAGATCGCCCGCATGCGTCGCGCCGGCGCGATCCTGGCGGACGTGCTCGACGCATTTCGCCACGAGCTGCGGCCGGGGATCACCACCGCCGAGCTCGACCGCATGGCCGACGAGATGATCCGTGCCGCGGGCGCGGTGCCCTCGTTCAAGGGCTATCCCGGTTCCGGAGGCGCCTCCGACTTCCCAGCCTCGATCTGCGCATCGCTCAACGACGAGGTGGTCCACGGCATTCCCTCGCCGCAGCGGCGGGTCCGCGACGGCGACGTGATGAGCCTGGACGTCGGCTGCATCTGGGAGGGCTGGCATGCCGACTGCGCGCGCACCTGGGCGGTGGGTAAGGTGCCACGCCGCGTCCAGCAGCTGATCGA
>DASQFY010000030.1:0-2183 GCA_035632895.1 Candidatus Dormiibacterota bacterium | reverse complement strand
TACATGACGGTGTCACCCAGCCGGTCATCTCCAAGACCGTCAGGATCAGGCAGTTCACCAAGAGTCACGAGTAACAGCACGTCGCATTTCCGGCCAACCGGCCGAGCACCAGCCCCCGCCAACTCCTGTTGGCGGGGGTCGGTGCTGCGTGGGGTGCTGGCTGCCGGGCGGGATGGTTGCCGACCCGGGTCGGCGCTGTGTGGGCGTTCTGCTGCGGTTGGGAAAGGCTGCTCCGGGCAGACGGCTGCCCCGACGGGACACGAGGCGGTTGCGTGCAGGCGTTCAGACCGTCGGGACGGCCGGCGGTGGCCGTCGCGAGTACTACTGCGCTGCTGACGAACACCTGATTGAATCGGCCCAGGCGCGCTTCGACGGGTTCGGGCTGGGCCGCCTACGGCCGGTGCTGCCCGCCGTGCAGTTCGGCTTCGCCTCGGCGCCGCCGACACCATCTGCCGTCCGCGTCACGACACTGATCGACTTACCGACCTAGCCGTCATCGGCCGGGGTGGTCGTGCGAGGGTTCAACGATGGCCCTCTTCGTCACCCGGCACGACAGCCCGCTCTCACCGCACGAGGCGTGGGATCGGCTCACGACGTGGCCACGGCACGCGAAGTACGTCCCCCGAACCACGATCTCGACCACGACTCCGCCGCCGAACGCGGTAGGCACGATCTTCGTGGCACGTACCCACCTTGGGCCGCTGAGCTTCGACGACCCGATGGAGCTGGTCGAGTGGTCGCCGCCGGAGGGCGATCGGCCGGGACGCTGCCGGCTCATCAAGCGCGGCACGGTGATGCTCGGCTGGGCCGAACTGGAGGTCGCACCGCACGGATCCGGCTCACGCGCGACCTGGACCGAGGAGATCACCGTGGCCCCGATACCGAAGTGGGCTGACGCGGTGACCCGGGTGTCGTCGCGACTGATGTTCTCGCGCGTGCTGCGGCGACTACTGGCGGACGAGCCGCCGACCGACGGATGAGCCATCCCCCCAGGCAAACTGTGCATGTCCCCGCGTGGTGATCAACTCGCGGCTCCTGCGCGTTTTCGCGCCGCTTCGCTCACCAAACGTGTTTTGGCACGATGTTCGACACCGTCCTGGGACAGGTAACCGACCTCGAACCCGGCCAATGCGGGGGTCGCTGCCATCGCAGCATGGCACCCGAGGCCAATGGTCGGCAGCGGCGGCCACGTCCCGGCGAGGAACCCTGCGCTCGCCTGCCGGAACTTGTCACAACTGAGCCCACAGTTCCGATGCCGGGGGTTCGCCCGTGCTTCACGAGGCTTCGCTCCAGGTGCGTCTATCCGCCGCCTGTCCGCGCACGTTCGCACCCGCGTCATGAGTGAATCGGTGCCACGGCGGGCTGGGAAGATCGTCGCGCCGGTGTTCATACCCGTGAGTCGTAACTCTTCGCTGTAGATCGATCAGCAACCAACACGGTCACCGGTTCGGCGGCTTGCCGCAATCCCTAGGCTCGGAGACATGACCATTCACCGGATGGACAACGTCGCAATCGTTGTCGACGACCTGGACGCGGCTATCGAGTTCTTCACCGAGCTCGGCATGGAGCTAGAAGGCAAGGGCCAGATCGAAGGCCTTTGGGCGGACCACACGGTCGGCCTCGACGGCGTCCGGAGCGACATCGCGATGATGCGCACCCCGGACGGCCACAGCAAGCTGGAGCTGACCAAGTACCACACCCCCGCGGCATCCAACACAGATCCGCTGAACCCACCTCCCAACACGCTGGGCCTGCATCGCGTCATGTTCGCCGTCGACGACATCGACGACACCATCGCCCGCCTGCGCACCCACGGCGCCGAACTCCTCGGTGAGGTCGCCCAGTACGAGAACATCTTCCGGCTCTGCTACCTGCGCGGCCCCGCAGGCATCATCGTCGCCCTGGCCGAACGGATCGGCTGACACGAGCCCTGCTGCTTCCTCACCGCCTATGGTGCCGGCGTCTGACCCGGAGGTGCGTCACACCGCCGCGTGTGACGTAAGAGATTCCGCTCAGGGGTCGGCTTCGAGGAACATCCCCACCGCTGGTCGGGCGCTCGTTCGCGCCAGGTGATCGTCCTGACCATCCAGCTCCCGGTCTCGGCGGGGGAGTCCTGCCCTCTCGTTCATGAGGGCAGGACGCTCACGCGCGTTAGGCGGCCTGCTTGGTCTCCCAGAAGATCT
>DASQFY010000029.1:0-2137 GCA_035632895.1 Candidatus Dormiibacterota bacterium | reverse complement strand
CCACTTGCTCCCGAACGGCAAGCACGCCGCGGCCTCGAAGGCCGATCGGTTCTTCCCCGAGACGGGCTCGTAGGGGTCAGGGACGGGGGTCAGGCGACCGCCGGGCGGGCCCCGACGGTCGCCGGAACGCCCGATCTGAACGTGATACGGTCGCCTTCGGGCCGGTAGCTCAGCGGTAGAGCAGGGGACTTTTAATCCCTGTGTCGTGGGTTCGATCCCCACCCGGCTCGCCAGTACGACGGGGGAGGGCGCGCCGCCGACGTCGCTCCTGCGCCGCATCCTGCTCGGCTAAGGCCTCATCTGCCGATGGCCTGAGCGGTCATGTCGAGCGCGTCGACCTCAGCCTGGTAGATCGCGCCGAGCCGGTCGCCGAGATCCTCGAGGATCGCCGCGATGCGGTCTGGTGGCAGGGGGAAGGCGTCGGCGTAGCGATCCCGGATCGCCCACGCGGTCTCCGCGGCCGCGCCCACACGCGACCGTCCCGATTCGCCGGCCATCACCGCCTCGTGAAGTGTCTCGACCGCCTCGACCGCCTCGGCTGTACCGTCGAGATCGGGCGGTACGGCCGCGTCGGCCAGCTCCTCCCATCGGTCGGCGACGCCCCGCCATGCCCGCGCCGCGTCGCCGAGCGCAGGGTTGTCGAGGGCGACGGCCGCTTCATCGAGTGATGCGGCAAACAGCTCCCGCAAGTGCCCGCCCGATGGCCCGACCTGGCCGTCGACGCTTTCGTGGAGGGCCGACAGCGAGCCGAACAGGCCGTGGCCGTCGGCGAAGACCCGCGGCCACGCCTTCGCGTTCCGCTGGTCGGTCATCAGACGGCCCCACTTGCGCCAGGCCGGGAGCGAGAAGGAGTCGGATGGGGATCGCAGGTGATCCACCTGGTCCTCCAGACCAGCGCGCATCGCCGCCCGAAGCCGTTCGGCCGGGATCGGTCCGGGCGTCGTTCGCAGCCCGACGATCCGGTGCTTGAACGAGCCGATCCGTCCGCGTGCGGCGGCCATCACGGCCGGTGACACTCGGAATGGGTTCCGGCCACGATCATCCACGAGGTACGAGCCATCGGCGTCACGTCCGAAGACGACGACGACCAGGCCGAAGTACCCCGACAGCGCGTCGGGCAGGCCCCAGGTCCCGACCGCCTGGAGATCGATCGAGGCGATGACGGGCACGCCGGCGTCCAGGCGTGCATCGAGCGCCTCGCGAGCCCCTTTCGCGCCGCCGGTCTCGTGCAGGTCGGGCTCGATGCCGAGCCGATCGAGCGTCTTGCCGGTCCAGCCGGGGATCGACGGGTATTGCGGCTGATTCCGGAATCCGAGGGTGAGGACCGGCCCGCCGTGGCTCTTGAACTCCCAGAGGATGTAGCCGGCGCCCAGGCCGCCGCCGATGCCGAGGATCGCGGCCTCGGTCAACGGCTCGCCCGTCACGCCCGAGACGACGCCCTGATTCGCCAGGACGTTGGCCAGCGTGGCCGTCTCCGGGTGCAGGCCGCCGCGCATCCGATAGCCCGACGGGGTGGCGGCGTCGGCCGTCGGCTCCGCGTGATGTCCGTCCGTGGCGCCCTCGACCAGGGTCCGTCGGGCGGCGGCGTATCGCTCGCCGGTCTTGGCCATGCGCGCACGCACGACCCGCTTGAAGGCCTTGTCGGTGGTCATCGGTCAGTTCTCCGTCACGGCCGTCGACGCACGCGCCCACACCGCCACGTCGTCGGCCGGTCGGATGGTCGACCGGTTCGTCCCGAGGATCCGGATCCCCTTTACCGCCGCATCGCCGCGCCGCGTGGGGGCTCGGTCTGGCAGTCGGGCGCGGGAACGCGCCGTCGCCAGTGTACGACGCCGAGGAACCGCCTTGCGAGCAGGGTCATGGTCGGCGACGCTTCGTCGGCCGCGCCGGCTTCGGTCCGCGTCCGGTCGTCCTCGCCGACTCGGCCTTCGGAACGTTGGGCTTCCCGCCGGCCGGTCTCGATGTCGCCGCCCGCCTGTCGCCGAGCGACATCTGGTGGATTCGGGATTAGGCTGCCCTGTGACCATAGGTAGTCTTACGTGATGCGACCCCTTCGGTATTCCATCAACGTCACATTGGACGGGTGTTGCGATCATCGTGCAATGATCGCGGATGAGGACTTACATCGTCACGCGGT
>DASQFY010000028.1:0-2752 GCA_035632895.1 Candidatus Dormiibacterota bacterium | reverse complement strand
CGAGTGTGGCCTCGAGGTGGATCACGCCGGCCGAGCGGTGACCAAACCGACGATGGAGACGAGCCGGGAGGGAGTCTTTGCCATCGGTGACTGCGCGGCCATCCCCAATGTCGCCGATCCGGGGGGTGGCCCCTATGCGGCGACCGCGCAGAACGCCGTGCGCGAGGCGCGGCAGCTGGCCCGCAACGTTCTGGCCCACATCGACAGCGGCCAGATGACGCCGTTCCGCTACCGCCCGCTCGGCACGCTGGCCTCGCTCGGCCATCACACCGGCGTCGGCGAGGTCTTCGGAATCCCGGTGCGGGGTTGGATCGCCTGGTTCATGTGGCGTGGCTACTACTGGAGCCGGGTGCCCGGCTTCAATCGCAAGGTGCGCGTGGCGCTCGACTGGCTCTTGACCGCCATCTTCGGCGCCGATCCGGTCCAGCTGAAGGTGGAGGACGCGCACAGCCCGATGGGTTCCTCAGGCGTCAGGCGCCCTCCGCTTCGCGACGACGAATGAACGGACTACACTCTCCAGCCGATGTCACGAGAAGAGCGGCGCGCCTACCAGCGCATGAACAAGAACCGCGACCCGTACGCGGTGCCGGTGGCGCCCGCCCAGAAGGCGCGATTCGAGCGCGCGCGCGCCCGCCGCGAACAGAAGCGAAGCGCCGACTTCGTCTTCGTCACCCGCCGCTTCCTGGCCTGGGCCGTCGGTGGTGCCGCGATCGCCGGCCTCGCCGCCTTCTCGATCGCCTGGCCGAACGGCATGCCAATGGCGCTCTACATCGGGCTCGCCGCCGTGGCGATCTGGGGGATGCTGGCGATCGGCCTGCGGCTCGCGCAGCGCCGCGCCGCCGCCAACCGTCTCTGACGCTGCGGTGAGCGGGCCGCTCGGCGCCGCGGCACTCGCCGTCCTCGGCTACCTCATCGGCGCGATGCCGGTTGGGGTAATCGTGGGACGGGTGGTGGCCGGCGTGGACATCCGGCGCCACGGGTCGCGTCGCACCGGCGCGACCAACGCGCTGCGGACGCTCGGCGCGCGGTGGGCGATCGTGGTCTTCGCCCTCGACGTGGCGAAAGGCGTTGGCGCCGTGCTCCTCGCCCGCGCCCTGTACCAGGCCGGACCGCCCGGCTCGCCCGAGTGGGTCGCCGCCGCGGCCGGGATCGGCGCCGTCGCCGGCCACAACTGGTCGGTCTTCATCGGCTTCACCGGCGGACGGGGGGTCGCGACCGCGGCCGGCGGCCTGCTCGCCATGGCGCCCCTGGCGCTGGCCGTCGTCGTCCCGATCGTGGCATTGGTCGTGTGGCGCACTCACTACGTGTCGCTCGGCTCGCTCACGGCGGTGGCGCTGGCCATTGGGCTGACGGCCGGACTCGCCGCCACCGGGTTTGGGTCGGTCGCCGCGGTTGGCTACGCGCTCGCCGCCGGCGCCCTGGTGTGGACGGCGCATCGGGACAACATCGATCGCCTGCGGGCCGGCACCGAACGCAGGATCGGCGAGCGAGAGAGCGTGGCGGGCGATGGCCGAAGTTGAGCCCGGGCCGCGCCTGACGACGCTCCCCAATCTGCTGGGCATTTCGCGCATCGTGGCCACCCCCGTGGTCATCGTCCTGCTGCTTGCACCCTTCCCCGGCGCGGGGCTGCTCGCGTTCGCCGTCTTCGTCCTCGCAGCGCTGACGGACGTGCTGGACGGGCGGATCGCGCGCGCCCGCGGCCAGGTGAGCCCGCTCGGTGTCTTCATGGACCTGACTGCGGATAAGGTCCTCGTCGCCGGCGTGCTGGTGGCGATGGTCGAGGTGGGACTCCTGCCGACCTGGATGGTCGCCCTGCTCCTCATCCGCGAGTTCGTGGTCCAGGGCGTCCGCCAGGTGGCCGCCAGCGCCGACGTGGTGATCGCCGCGCGCCGCCTGGGCAAGGGCAAGACCCTCGCCACCACCGTTGGAATCGCCCTCCTGCTGCTGGCTTTCGACGCCACCACCGGCGGCCCCGTTGCCAGCCTCGGCCTGGGCCCGACGTGGCGCCTGGCCGGGGTATGGGTGATGATCCTCGCCACCTTCCTGTCGGTGGTCTCGGGTTGGAGCTACATCCGCGGGGCGCTGCCGCTGCTGCTCGGCCGGTCCGGCGAGTCGCCTCATCGGCCTACTTGATGAGCTTGCGCTCCATCTGACGCATGCAGACCGTGAGGCAGATGGCGCAGAAAGCGATCAGGTAAGCGAGGTCCCACAGCAGGCGTAGCTCGATCTCGCCGATGCTGAGGCTGCGCAGCAGGACAACCCCGTGGTAGAGCGGAGTGAGCTCCATGAACCACTGGATCGGCAGCGGGTAGACCTCGACCGGGAAGAAGGTGCCGGAGAAGAGGAACATCGGCATCACCACCAGGCCGAACGGCAGGTCGAAGTCCTGGACTGTGCGCAGGAATGCGCTGGTCGCCAGCCCGGCCGCGCTGAAGGCGGCGCCCAACAGGACCGATGCCGGGATGATCAGCACCGCCCAGGGTGAGAGGACCAGGCCCAGGGCCAGCATCACCACCAGGAAGGCAATGCAGTACAACGTGCCGCGAATCAGCGCCCAGACCATCTCTCCGATCGCGATCTCGCGGATACCGAGTGGCGTGGCCAGGATGCCGTCGTAGGTGCGGGCGAAGTTGAGCTTGAAGAAGACGTTGAAGATGGTCTCGGCGATCGCCCCGTTCATGCTCGATTGAGCGATCAGCGCCGGCGCCACGAACGCCGCGTACGAGATGGCGCGACCATCGGCCAGCTCCAC
>DASQFY010000027.1:0-4544 GCA_035632895.1 Candidatus Dormiibacterota bacterium | reverse complement strand
CATCCGAACGGCGACGGCGGGGTCGCGGACCGGGGGATGATCGGGCGCGATGAGGACGCCGGCCAGTCCTGGCAGGAGCGGCGAGAGGCCGAAGGTCGCCGCGATCAGCGCCTCCCCGGCTCGCGGGCCGCTGCCGATGCGGAACAGCGTCTCCTGGCCCTGGACGTCGTGATGCACCAGGTGCGGGTCGGTGACCGTCACTCGCTCCAACCGCGTCCCGGCTCGGAGTCGCCGATCCTCCGTGGTGCCGATGAGCGAGGGCGCGCCGGCGTACCAGGTCGCGACGTTGGCGTATTGCTTTCCCAGGCTCTCGTTCCAGCCATCCCACCAGCCCGCAGTGCGGGCCTCGGCCGCGTCGAGGGCCAGGTCGGCCAGCGCTACGAACTCGTTCGGATCGTGTGCCTTGCCGGCGCAGCGCGCGTCGCATGGCGGCAGCATGCTTCGTGGCAGCTCGGAGATCGACAGCCGGGCACTGAGCCACACCTTCGATCCCAGTGGGTCGGCGGAACCTGCGTCCGGGTCGATCAGCGCGACCACCGACTCTCCCCGCCGCATCAGTTCGACGGCGTTCGAGAAGGCCCGAAAGGCACCATTGGGGAAGCGAATGCCCCCCGTGCCTCGCTTGCTGCGTGCCATCCTCTGATAAGAACCGGGAGTCATGGGTCTGACAACTCCCCACGACCGCCCAGAAGGACACCACACCGCCGAGAATGCGTCCGACGGACGTCGCTGAGGCCTATCGAGGGGGGTACTTTCGGCCGATCAGGGCCACTACGGCTACCGGCTGTAGCGGACCACCACCAGCTGGTCCGCGGCGGACTCCGCGCCCCACACTTCGCCGGGACGGCCGAGCAGCTGGCGCACGTTCGCCGGCTGGCTCTCGGCCGGGAACGACATGAACGTCTCGGTCTCCGGGTCGAACCGAACGATCGCATTAGCGCCGAAGTCAGTGAGCCAGACGGCATCGGTCTCGTCGACGTACACCGCGTACGCCATCGCGGCCTCGCCGGGCAGGGGCCACTCGCGCCAGGAGCCGTCGGCCGGATCGTGGACGCCGACCTGGCCGGCGACCCATTCGGCGACCCACAGGCGTCCGTTCGAATCGGACCACACCCGGCGCAGGCCCGCGCCCGCCGTCAGGGGATCGATCACGGTGACCTCGCCGCTGGCGCGGTCGATCGCCCCGAGGTAGGAGCCGGCGAGCGAGCTGTAGTAGACCTCACCGTCGGGCGTGGCGGCGATGCCGTAGGGGCCGGTGCCGCGCGGCGCGCGGAAGGCGCGCACTTCGCCGGTGGCCGGATCCACGCTGCCGTACCAGCCAGCCTGGCCGGTGAACCACAGGATGCCGTCCCCGTCGAAGGCGGCGGTGTTCAGGTTGGCGCCCGCTGCCGATGCCGGGAGCGGGAAGGTCGTGACCTCGAAGCTCGACGCGTCGACGCGAACGATGGCGTTCAGACCGCTGTCGGTGACCCAGGCCGCGTCATCGGGGCCGACGATGACGCCGTGCGGCGCCGACCCGGACCCCAGCCTGACCTCGCGCACGTCGCTGGTCTCCGGGTCCAGCCATCCGAGCTCCCCGCTCGCCTGCGCGGTGTACCAGACGCCGCCATCAGCGGCCGGCGCAACGTCGTGCGGGCCGGAGCCTGCGGGGACGGGATAGGTCTGCACCGCGAACGTCAGCTCGCCGGGGGCCGTCGGCGACGGACTCGCTCCGCTCGCGGTGGCCAGGATCGATTCCTGGGCGGACGGCGCGGCTGAGGCGCTCGGCGACGTCGAGACGGACGGCGTCGCGCAGCCTGCCAGCGCGGCCGCGACGACGAGGCCACTCCAGCGGCGCAGCGAGATCGGTCCTGGAACTCTCATGTCGAACATACCGGCTGGCGGCACGGGCACGTTCATTCTCCCCTATGCCACTGCCCGGCCCTATGCGGGCGTCGCAGCGGCCCGTAGGATTGCGCCATGAAGGGCGATCGGGTCGAGGCGGTGGTCGACACCGGCCAGGGAACGCAGACCTTCGTGATCGAGGCGACCCGGGCCGGCCGTCGTATCGAGGTGGCCACCAGCCGGGGTGTGGTGGAGGTCAGCGAGGTGACCCGCGGCGGCACGCCCGTGCGCACCGGCCGCTTCATGGCCTCGCGGCTGATCGCGCTGGTCGAGCATCCCGCGCACGAGGGCCGTGACGCGAAGGTGCTCGTCTCCACCCGACGCCGGATCACCACCGCCGACGAGGGCTAGCCGACCACACACCGCATCTACCCGGAGGATGGAGATGAGCTTCGACCTGCTGGGGCAGCTCAACTGGCTCGCCGTGATCGTCGGCGCAGTCATCTACTTCGCGCTGGGGGCTCTCTGGTATTCGAATGTCCTCTTTGCCAAGCCATGGCAGAAGTCGATCGGCTGGGATCCGACCCAGCAACCAGAGCCGCAGCAGAACCCGCTGACCTATGTCGTGCCGGGTCTTGCCTACCTCGTCATGGCGGTGGCGACCGGCATGATCGCCAAGGCGACCGGATCAGGCACCCTTGGCGACGGGATCGTGCTGGGGCTGATCCTCGGCGTCGGCTATGGCCTGGCGACCAGCCTGGTGAATGCGTTCTTCACCCCCAACAGCCCGCAGCCGATGGTCACCTTCGCGATCACCGGGACGTACAACCTGATCGGCTTCGTCATCATGGCGGTGATCGTCTCGGTCTGGGTCTAGACGTGGTTGAAGCGACGCCAGCCCCGAGCTGCTCGACGCCAAGGTCACCCGGGACGGAGGCGCGCTGCGCTACCTCGAGGAAGCGAAGTACGGCCTGCTCACCTCAATCTTCCATTCGCAGATCGTGCGGACGGCTCAGCGTCGCAGGAAGGGCCCAAGTCGGGCCCTCCTGCGCGATTTTCAGCCGCCCCAGGGCTGCGAACCCTGGACGGCGTCATGGCTGGGTCAGCCGACGGCGACTGGCTCCATCTTCTCCACCCACTTGGCGCGCCAGGCGGGCGCCTCGAATGGGTTGGCGAAGTAATCGGTCTGGCGAGCGATCTTGCCGTCGGCGTTGGTCTCGATGATCGACACCAGGCTCACCGGAATGCCATCGCCATAGTCGATGGTGCTCTCGATGACCCACGCCTCGCCCGGCTTCAGGATGCGTCGAAGCGAGGACTTCGGCGTCGTCCCGGTGCTGCTCGGGTAGTTCTGGTTCACCGCGGCAATGTTCTCTTTACCGCGGATGCGCTCGCCAGACTGCGGCCATTCCTGGACGATGTCCTCGGCGGACGCCTCATCCTGCGCTCGGGCGAACGCTTCCATGTCCCCGCCGTCATATGCCGAACGAATGCGCGCTTCCATCTCGCTCTGGTCCATCGGTCCTCCTGCGTCGTTACGGACGACCAGTGTCCGCCCGATCGGCTGCCGCGTCGAGAGGCTTATCCACCAATTGCGGCGGAGTTACGGAGCGGCGATGTGCCACACGCCGCCAACGCCATCCCCGCTCGAGTCGCCCGCGGCCTGATCGCCCGCGAAGTAGTAGAGCGGGCTCCCGTTGTAGGTGACCTGGGTGGCTCCGTCGTCGCGCGTGATGGAGCCGATGTCGCCGGACACGCCTTCACCGGCCGCGGCCTCCCCGTCGACGGTGAATGGCGGCCAGTTCTCCACGCAGCCGCCGGAGCACGAGCTCTGACCGCCCGTGTCGTTGTCGAAGGTGTAGAGCGTCATGCCGCCCTCACCGGCCAGTGCCGGTCCGGCGCTCGTGTCGCTGACGGTGATCTCGTTGCTCGCGCCCGCCGCTTCGCTGGCGGAGGCTTCAGCCGACTCCGCGGCCGATTCGGCGGCGGCTTCCGACGGCGCAGCAGCGCTCTCGGACGGCGAGGCCGTCGCGCAGGCTGCGAGTACGAGCAGCAACGCCGCCAGCGTCGCGGCGAATGGCAGCCAGCGGAAGAACCGCGGGGAAGTGGGTGTCGATCCAGACATCGGTGCCCTCCTGGCGCAATGGGTCGTGTTACGTCATACGCGTCGCGTTACGTGTCGGGCGGCGCATGATGGACGCGTGGCCGCGGTGTTCGAGCAGCTCGACTACCTCTACATGCCCAGCGCCGATGTGGCCGCTGACACGACCTATTTCACCACGGTTCTCGGCGGTCAGCTGATCTTCGCGATTGAGGCGATGGGAGCCCGGGTGGCCATGGTCGAGCTCAGCGACCGGCCGCCTCGCATCCTGCTCACCGATCACCTCGAGGGCCACCAGCCGGTCCTGGTATATCGGGTCGCCGACCTTCGCGCCACCTTGGACGAGCTCGAGGCGCGAGGCTGGCAACGCGAGGGGATGCTTGAGATCCCGCAGGGACCGTGCTGCTCGTTCCGTGCGCCGGGCGGCCATCGGATCGCGGTCTATCAGCGCACCCGACCCGAGGTCGAGGCGACCTTCGCCGGCCGCCGCGACTTCTAGTCGGGGCCGATAGTCAGGGCCGATCCCGATCGGGCTATTGGCAGGCGTCAAATGCGATGTGGTACGCTGTTCTCGCAACGCCCCAGAAACGGGCCAAATACCGGCGACACCGACGATCAC
>DASQFY010000026.1:0-5167 GCA_035632895.1 Candidatus Dormiibacterota bacterium | reverse complement strand
GGCTGCGTGGGTGCCTTGAACACGTTCCGGAGGCTGATCATCCCGGCGCCCTGGCCGCGCGCATCGGCGACGGGCAGGTCAACCGCTGAGGAGGTGAGCAGCGCCTTCAGCTGGTCAGGGCTGATCCTGGGTCGCTGCTGGATGACCAGGGCGGCCGCGCCCGAGACAAGGGCGGCAGCCTGGGACGTCCCGCTGCCGCGGAAGAAGTGGCGGTTGATCCGACCCGAGGGGAAGGTAACGTCAATCCACGAGCCCGGGACGCGGAGCCCCTGGAGGGACTTGCCGGGTGCCACGAGGTCCGGGTTGCGGACGCCGTCACCGCGTGCCGAGAACGGGAGCAGGACGTCGTCCTTGACCTGGACCGTCCCATTCGCGTCCGCCGCACCCACCGCCATCACGAACGGATCCATCGCGGGGTTCATCAGGCGACCCGTGGTGCCGCTGTCGTTGCCGGCGGCGACGACCACGAAGATGCCGGCGTGCCAGGCGACCTCAGCCGCAAATGCGAGTGGGTCGAGCACGTAGGACTGCGCGCTGTAGGTGCCGAAGGACAGGTTGAGGACGCGGATGTTGAGGCCATCACGGCGGCCGAACTGGACGACCCAGTCGATCGCAGCAATCACCTGGGAGACATCGGTCGCCCCTTGCGCGTTCGCGACCTTGATGCTCACGATGCGAGCGTCCGGCGCGACGCCGTCGTAGTCGCTACCTCGGCCACCACCGTCGCGTCCGGCGATGAGGCCGGCCATGAAGGTCCCGTGTCCGAAGCTGTCCAGGTAGCGCAGGTTGGGCGCCTGGGACTCGAAGGAGAGGTCTGGCCCGCGGAGCACCTTGCCCCGCCCGTCCAGGCCGTCGACCGGGCTCACGCCGGAGTCGATGATCGCGACGTCAACGCCGCGCCCCGTGAGGCCGGCCTTCCAGTACCTGGTGGCGCCGATGATGTTGGTGGTGTGCTGCATCGAGCCGACGTCGGCTCCGGGGTTGTAGTTGTCGCCCTGCAGCTGCAGCGGCACGTTCGGCGTGACCGCGTGGACGGCAGGACTGGCCTCGAGCCATTCGACCGCGCCGCGAGGCAGCTCGGCCGCGAATCCATTGATGACCGGGAGCTGTCGGCCTACGTTGCCGCCGCTGGTCTCGACCAGCTGCTCCGGGACGTCGCCGGCGCCAGGCGCCTCGCGGACGATCACCGAGATGAGCTCGCCCGCAACGCGCCCGATCTGGGCAGCGGGCAGCAGCAGCGCAAGGACGAGCAGCGCCGTCATGAGCTTGGAGAAACGACCCTCGCGGGCCAGGAGCATGGTCATCGGGACCACCGCGCCACTGTCGGCACAGGCCGATGCAGCGAGTGTCCGTGGTGAAGCGGATTCGCGCGGGCGGCGAATCCCCACTCAACCGCGCTGCGGATGAGTGCCTTCATCCAGAAACTGTCGTGCATCCCTGACCCCTTCCGGAGGATGGAGCACGGCGTTCTGGTAGCCGGGCGGTCTCGGTGAGATCCCTGGCTTTGCGTCCCCACCTTGCGATGGGTTTGCCTTTTTCAGGCCGAGCTTTGTTTGTCAGCGGCGTTCGCTGTTCTGCTCAGGAGAGTAGGTAAGAGGTCATGTGCTGCGAATGACCCAGAGGTCCCAACTGGGGCCATACCTTTGGGTCAGTGTCCGGGCGCAACACCACTCCCGGCATGGACCGATGCGGCCCACCTGCGCACACGGTCGCGCCGGCTGTCGCAGACCCAAAAGTTGCGGTGGTGTGTGCGTTTCGGCCTGAATGCCGGGTAAAAGGCCCAGCGGCCGTCGCGGTGGGCGTATGGGGCCTTCCACGAGGCGTCGCCGGACTTAGTGCGCTCCTGGTGTGCGTATGGACCTCGCGGCCTATCCGGGGCCGGCGGTAAGCCGTACGCCGAAGGACGGGCCATACGGCCCGCCCTTCAGGATGAGTGTGGTCATGGCTGCGTCGCGCTGCTCAGGCGCGCCGGGCCGCATGATGCGGACCGGGGGTAGGTGGTCGGGCCACGGTCCCCCTCCGGTCCCCCACCGGTGGTCCGTGGCCCTTACGCCCACTAGTTTGCAATGCGTCGGCGCAATCCGAATCCGGAAGGATACGGATCGCTATACGGATTTGGAACTCCGTATCCGCGGCGGTATATCGGCCGTCGTGGCAAACACGGATCGCGGCGTACGGGTACGGACAAGCGACTCAGTAGCCGTACCTACGGAATCACCGATGTAGACCTAACCCCACCCCTCTACACTCCTTCATGTGTCAGGTCCCGACCCGCTCGACAACGAGCCGGCAAGGTCGGACCGCTCGTCGGATCGTGCCCTCTCCGCCGATGAGGGTCCGGCGCTGCGCGACGCACTTTCGATCTCCGCACGCATCGCCGAGGACGAATTGCAAGCCGACGAAGCTCGCGACCGCTATCAGATCGAGGGCCTGCCCATGCTGGAGCCCGATGAGCAGCTGGCCGCCCTCCGTCAGCCGGACGAGACACCCCACTCGGTGCACGGCAGCGCGCTTCTCGAGCGCGACACGGCCAGCGACGAGGCGTCGCGGCTGCTGGGCGGCACGCTGTACCTCACCTCCCGTCGCCTGCTGCACGCCGGCGCGGAGCTGACAGAGGTTCCGCTGAACGCCATCGAGGAGATGGCGGTGGCGCTCGAGCGGCTGCTCCTGATCCGCCTCAATGATGGCTCTGATCTTGCATTGGAAGTCGAGCATCCGCGACTCTTGCGGGTGCAGATCGCAGCAGCGAAAGGGGCCGCGCGAGCGACAGCGCGATGACCGACGACAGGGATCTGTACAAGATCCTCCACGTGGATCCGGAAGCCGATCCGGACGTGATCACGGCGGCATTTCGCGTGCTGGCCCGCAAGCTCCATCCCGATATTGACGCGACTGGCGTGCACGAGTACCGCATGGCGGAGCTCAACCGCGCCTACAAGGTCCTGAAGGACTCCGCTGAGCGCAAGGCGTACGACCTGCGGCGCGCTCTCACGCTGGTGCCGGTAGGCCCAGGCCCCGGGCCAGGTCCAGGTCAAGGTCCGATACCCTTCGCCGACGAGCTGCCCAGCCACCTGGCCGATCGCTGGAGCTCCCGCAATGAAAGCGTGCAGGAAGCCGGGCTGGTCACCATCGACTTCGGCCGCTACAAGGGTCAGACCCTGCACGATGTGGCCCGCTACGACCCGGACTACCTGCGCTGGCTGAGCCGGCATTCCTCCGGCATCCGCTACCGAGGGGCGATCTCCAGGGTCCTGGACCTGAAGCCCACCGACGCCTACTCCGGTCGGCCATCCCGGTAGCGCGCCGCCGCCTGGGCGCGATTTCGGACGCCCAGCTTGTGCAGGATGCTGCCGACATGCGTCTCCACCGTCCGCGGCGAGATGCCCAGCCGCTCGGCGATGTTGCGGTCCGTGAGCCCTTCGGCCAGATGCCGCAGCACCTCGTACTCGCGGCCGCTCAGCGCTGCCAGCCCGGAGTCGGCCACATCTGACGCCGCGCGCCGCGTGCCGGTCGCCATGTCGTGGATCAGGTCGGCCGCCATGGAGCGCGACATCGCCAGGTCGCCGGACTTGATGCCGCGCACGGCGCGCTGCAGCGCCTCCGGGCTGAGGTCCTTCGTCAGGTAGCCGGCCGCCCCGTTGCGCACCGCCTCGGCCAGGTCGCGGCGGCTGGACGATACGGTCAGCATCACGATCCGCGTTTCGGGCAGTCGCGGCACCAGCTCGCGCAGTAGGCGCAGGCCATCGGTCCCGGGCAGGTTGATATCCAGCAGGAGGATGTCCGGCAAAAGCTGGGGCGCAAGCAGCAGCACCTCGTCCGCGGTGGCCGCCTCGCCCACGACCTCGATGTCCGGCGCATCCAGCGCCTGTCGCACCGCCGAACGCACCAGGGCGTGGTCGTCGGCGAGCATGACCCGCAGCGACTCGGTTGCCATCATCTCGCGGGCTCCACCACCGGTACCTCGATGATCACCCGCGTCCCATCCTGGGGTCGCGAATCGATCGCCAACGTGGCACCGATGAGCCCCGCTCGCTCCTGCATGCTTCGCAGACCATAGCCCCTCGACGGGGTCGTGTCAGGCTCGAAGCCCCGCCCATTATCGGACACCGTCAGGCGCAGGCCCGATGGCGTGGCCTCGACCTCGACCTGCACCCTGGTGGCGTCCGCGTGCTTGCGTGTGTTGTTCAGCGCCTCCTGCACGATTCGTAGCAGCTCCGCCTGCGACCGGCTGGACAGGCCCTCCGCCGCCGGATCGCTGCGGCATACGGCCGGGATGCCGAACCGATCGGCGAAATCCTCCACGTAGCGCTCGATCACCTGCCCGAAGGTGGCGCCCTCCGTGGGACGCAGGGCCAGGATTGCCTGGCGCGCCTCGGCCAGGGCCGATTCGATCGCCCCGGCCACCTCCTCACCCAGGCCGCGCGCGCCGCTCGACAGGTCGGGCAGCTGCAGAAGGCGACCCTGCTTCAGCTTCGCGAACCAGAGCTCCTGCGACATGCCGTCGTGGATCTCGCGGGCCAGGCGCGCCCGCTCCTCGGCGGTGGCGCGCGCCATGTCCGCCTCCCGAAGGCGGATCAGCTCGAGGTTCGCCTCGTGCAGCTGCCGCACGTCTCCGCGGCTCTCGGCGGCCAGCGCGATCAGCAGCACGGCGTAGAAGGCGACACGCAGCAGGTCCCCGGTCGTTACCACCGAGCCGAACGCGCCCGGATGGATGGCGCCGTGCAGCTGGCTGAAGGCCGCCAGCGTAAAGCCGATGGCCAGGTAGGCGTCCACGCCGCGGCGGTCCCGGCGGAAGAGCTGGTACGAGAGCGCTGCCGCCCCGAGGAAGCAGATCCCGATCAGCGCCTGGAGCGTGACGAGGGCGATGCCACTGGCCGCGAACAGCGGCGCCTCGGGGTCGCGACGGAGCTGGGACTGCGCGGCGCTGTCCAGGAGCACCGGGAGCGAGTCCTGGCCGACGGCCGCCAGCACGATCAACGCGGCCACCACCACCGCCGGCAAGGCCAGCACCAGCGCCGCCGGCCACCGATCGGCGCGCCAGCGCCGGAGCGCGGCAACGCCGGCCACCACCAGCAGCGCTGCGGCCACGCTGCGGGCGAGGATCACGGCCCACAGCGGCAGCTGGCCGGGCGCGTCGAGCGACAGGCCGAAGGCGCGCTCGAAGCCC
>DASQFY010000025.1:0-4836 GCA_035632895.1 Candidatus Dormiibacterota bacterium | reverse complement strand
GTTTGATTGGCCAGAACGATGCCCATCACAGTCGTGGCCAGGAAGCCGGAGTCCTCCCGGATCAGGTCGGCCACAACAAGGGCGCCCACGACCATCATCAGGGCCGCCGCCACACCTTGGCCCGGCGCGCTTCGCTGAAGGCCGCGAAGAAGCAGCCAGAGCAGAGCCGCACCGAGCGCGCCTACGACCAGCCCGGTGCCGATGCTCGCTGCCAGCTCACCAGCGTGAAACGCGCCGTCACTCCCGGCGCCGGCCAGCACGACCTGGAAGGCGAGAACGCCGAGCAACGCACCAATCGGGTCGATCAGCACCCCTTCCCACTTCAGCACCGATCGCACTCGATCCGTGGGGCGCACGAAGGCCAGCAGGGGCAACACCACTGTCGGCCCCGAGACCACGAGGATCGCCCCGAGTACGCCGGACACACCCCACCCGAGGTCGAACAGGAGGTGCACGCTGAGAGTCACGCCCACCCCGGTCAGGAGCGGTCCGAAGGCGACGAGCCACTCAACCACGCGGCGAGTTCCCCCGCGTACTTCGTCCAGCCGAAGCCGCAGCCCCGCCTCGAACAGGATCAAGCCCACGCCGAGCGACACCAGCGGCTGAAAGGTGTTGCCGAACAGAGCAACCGGGTTGACATCGTTGGTGGCGGCGCCGGCCGCGAACCCGACCGGCAGCAGAAGCACGATGGCCGGCAGCCGTATGCGCCTGGAAACGAGCTGGCAGGAGAGGGCCAGTACGATCACGAGTCCAAGGCCTGTGAGTGACTGGTTGGTCGACAGCATGCGCCCGCCCAATCGGCGTGTGTGCACCGTAGGGGTGCGGGAGGAGCGCCGAATCATCCGATCCGGGTGATGCGTTACGAGTTGTTCGCACCGCAGAATCCGCCCTGCACGATCGTCGTGTTCCCCGACCGAACGGCCCCACCCATGAGCACCGCGGTACGACCTGGCCAACGGACTGGCTCCAACGAAGGCGACGCGAGCGGCGCGCCGCCCGCGGACGTGTTCGTCGTCTTCGGCATCACCGGCGATCTGGCCAAGGTCATGACCTTCCACTCGCTCTACCGGCTTGAGCGACGCGGCCTGCTGAATTGCCCGATCGTGGGTGTGGCGGGCGACGACTGGACGGTCGAGCAACTGCGCGACCACGCTCGCCAGTGCATCACCGACTGTGGGGAGACGATCGACGACGAAGTCTTCGATCGTCTCTCAGCGAGGTTGTCCTACCTGCCCGGGGACTTCAGCAACCACGACACCTACGAGCGCGTTGCGGCCGCCATCAAGGATGCGCGCAGCCCGGTCTTCTATCTGGAGATCCCGCCCTCGCTGTTCGGCATGGTGATCGAGGGGCTGGCCGGGGCAGGCCTGACCGAGTCGGCGCGCGTGGTGGTGGAGAAGCCCTTCGGGCACGACGTCGCCTCAGCAGCAGCACTCAACGAGAGCGTCCATCAGCACCTCGACGAGTCACAGCTCTATCGGATCGACCACTTTCTGGGGAAGATGGGGCTGACCGAGATCCTCTTCCTGAGGTTCGCGAACACGATGTTCGAGCCGGTCTGGAACCGCAACTACGTCTCGTCGGTGCAGATCACGATGGCCGAGAGCTTCGGCGTCGAGGACCGCGGCCATTTCTACGACCCCGTCGGCGCGATTCGCGACGTGGTCGTGAACCACATCATGCAGGTGGTGGCCGCCGCCGCCATGGAGCCGCCGGCCGGCCGCGACGCCACGACGCTGAAGAACGCCATGGTGTCGGTGTTTCAGGCCATGCCGGCAGCCGACCCGGCCCAATACGTACGGGGCCAGTACGACGGCTATCGCCAGACCGACGGCGTCGCGCCGGATTCGACAACGGAGACCTTCGCGGCGCTGCGCCTGGAGATCGACAACTGGCGCTGGTCGGGCGTGCCGTTCTTCATCCGCACGGGAAAGCATCTCCCCATCACGCAAACCGAGCTACGGCTGGTGTTCAAGCATCCGCCCCGGCTGGGCTTCTCCGGCACCGCATCCGAGCGTCCGGAACCCGACCAGCTGGTGGTGAAGCTCGACCCATCGACGGGAATCAGGCTCCTCGTCGACGCTCAGCGCGCCGACGCCGCAAAGCCCGAGCAGATCAATCTCGACATGGAGTTCGCGGAAGAGGGCGGTGAGGGCGCTACGCCTTACGAGGTGTTGTTGCACGCGGCGATGATCGGCGACAGCAAGCGCTTTACGCGTCAGGACAGCGTGGAGGAGGCCTGGCGCGTGATGCAGCCGCTGCTCGAGGCGCCACCCCCTGTCCACCCCTACGAGGAGGGGACCTGGGGTCCGGCGGCGGCCAACGACCTCGTCGCCGCGAACGGCGGCTGGCGCGGGCCTTGGGTGGCCACATGACCGCCGGCGACCCGTCAGCCGGCGCCGCGCCGCGGAGTGCGGCAGCGCCATCGCCTTTCCCGCCGATTGCCGATTACGCGTTCCTCTCCAACTGTCATACCAGCGCGCTGGTGGCGCCCGACGGGTCGATCGACTGGCTGTGTGTTCCGCGCTTTGACTCGCCCAGCGTGTTCGGCACGCTGCTCGATCGCCAGATCGGCTCGTTCCGGCTGGGGCCGTTCGGGATCAACGTCCCCACCGCACGCATCTACGAGCCCGGCACGAACATCGTCTCCACCACCTGGAACACCCCGACGGGCTGGGTCATCGTGCGCGACGCGTTGACCATGGGCCCGCGGCACGGCGAGGATCAGATTACTCCGCACACTCGCCCCCCGACCGACGACGACGCCGACCACATGTTGGTGCGCTCGATCCTCTGTCTGGAGGGCAGCGTCGAGATGGAGCTGGTCTGCGATCCGGACTTCGACTACGGCCGGGTGGCGGCCGAGTGGTCGCTGGCCGGCGAGGACCGCCACACCGCTGACGCTCGCGGCGGCGAGCTGACGCTGCGGCTGGGGACCGACTTCGCGCTCGGCATCGAGGGCGACTGGGTGCGCGCCCGCCATACGTTGCAGCAGGGCGAGCAGGCCTACTGCGCGCTCTCCTGGTCCGAGGATCTGGCCGTGCCGGCCGACGTCGACGAGGCCAACGCGCGGCTGGCCGCCACCAGCCGCTACTGGCGCGGTTGGTTGGGGCGGGCACGGCTCCCGGATCACCGTTGGCGCGAGCCGATCCAGCGCTCCGCGCTGGCGGTCAAGGGTCTGACCTACATGCCCACCGGCGCCACGGTGGCAGCGGCAACCACCTCCCTGCCCGAGACCCCGGGCGGAGAGCGCAACTGGGACTACCGCTTTACCTGGATCCGGGACTCGACCTTCACGCTGCAGGCGCTGCACTTCCTCAACCTCGACTGGGAGGCCGACGAGTTCATGCAGTTCATGGCCGACCTCGAGCCCAACGAGGACGGTGCCCTTCAGATCATGTACGGCATCGACGGCCGTCGCGACCTGACCGAATCCACACGCGACGAGCTGTCGGGCTACGCCGGGGCCCACCCGGTGCGCCTGGGCAACGGCGCCTTCGACCAGCGCCAAAACGACGTGTTCGGCGCGGCTCTGGACTCGATCCTGCTCCACACACGGCGCAGCTCGCGCCTGCCGAGAAGGCTATGGCCCATCATCCAGGCCCAGGCGCAATGCGCCACGGCAGTGTGGGGACAGCCCGACCAGGGCATCTGGGAGGCTCGCGGCGAGCCCCAGCACTATGTGTCGTCCAAGCTGATGTGCTGGGTCGCGCTCGACCGCGCGGCCAAGCTGGCCGAGATTCGCGGCGACGCCGAGCTTCCGGCAACCTGGCGGGCCACCGCGGACGAGATCAAAGCCGACATTCTCGAGCACGGCGTGCGCGACAGCGTGCTGCGCCAGCACTACCACACGGACGCCCTCGACGCGTCCACGCTGCTGGCGGCGATCTTCGGCTTTTTGCCCGGCGACGACGAGCGCCTACGTAAGAGCGTCGAGGCAATCGCCGACGACCTCACCGAGGACGGCTTCGTGCTGCGCTATCGCACCGGCGAAACCGACGACGGCCTGTCGGGCAAGGAGGGTAGCTTCCTGATCTGCTCGTTCTGGCTCGTCTCCGCACTGGCGATCGTGGGCGACGGTCAGCGCGCGCGTGATCTCATGGAGCGCCTGCTCAGCGTCGCCTCCCCGCTCGGCCTGTACGCCGAGGAATTCGACACCAGCACCGGCCGCCACCTGGGCAACTTCCCCCAGGCCTTCTCCCACCTCGCCCTCATCGAAGCGGCCGGCCGCATCATCTTGGCCGAACGCATCGAGGAGATCGGCGGATGAGCTCCTACGACGTCATCGTCATCGGCAGCGGGGCGGGTGGCGGCACGCTCGTCCATCGCCTCGCTCCGTCGGGCAAGCGCATCCTGCTGCTGGAGCGCGGCGACTGGCTCCCGCGCGAGCCGCAGAACTGGTCCGCCGGAGAAGTGTTCATCGACAACCGCTACATCTCGGCGGACACCTGGTACGACGGCGACACCGCCAAGGCCTTCCAGCCCCAGGTGCACTACTTCGTGGGGGGAGCCACCAAGCTCTACGGCGCGGCGCTATACCGCCTTCGCGAGGAGGACTTCGGCGAACTGCGCCATCACGACGGCATCTCGCCCGCCTGGCCCATCGGCTACGACGAGATGGAGCCGTACTACACCGAGGCCGAGCAGCTCTACCAAGTACACGGAGCGCGGGGCGAAGATCCCACCGAACCGCCCGCGAGCGCGCCGTATCCGTTCCCCGCGGTTTCCCACGAACCGCGCATCCAGCAGCTGGCCGACGACCTGGCCGCCGCCGGTCACCAGCCCTTCCATGCCCCTTGCGGGGTCATGCTCAACGAGGCCGACATGGCCTACAGC
>DASQFY010000024.1:0-3235 GCA_035632895.1 Candidatus Dormiibacterota bacterium | reverse complement strand
ACTGCTTGTACTCGTCAACGTGCTGCCAGTCCTCGAGCACCGCGTCGACCTTGCCGTCGGCCATGGCCTGGAACACCGGGATCTCCGTGATCTTGGTGATCTCGACTTCGCAGCCGAGCTTGTCCTCCAGCACGGCCTTGGCGATGTAGGTGTTGGCCGTCGAACCGGCCCAGGCCTGCTCGTTGAGCACGACCTTCCCACAATCCTTCCCGCCGGAAGCGCTTTCCTCGCCACCGCCGCTGCTACTGCTCTCTTCCTTCTCTTCGCCGCACGCCGCCACCAACAGCACCAGTGCGAGCGAAATGACCAACGCCAATAGGAATGGCGTCCTGGTCTTTCCTCCCATGAGATACCCCCTCATCGTGGTTGAACCTTCTTTCGTCCTTGCGTAACTCGATCGAGCGCGATGCCGAGCGCCAGTATCGCCAGGGAGGCGACCACGCCCTCACCGAACTCGTTGCGCTGCAGGCCGCGCGCAATCGCGTCGCCCAGCGCGCCCGAACCGATCAACCCGCCGATCACGACCACCGCGAGCACCAGGACGATCCCCTGGTTCACGCCGAGCATGATCGAGTCGCGGGCGAGCGGAATCTTCACCTTGGTGAGCACCTGTGCGCGCGAGGCCCCGAAGGCCGACGCCGCCTCGACGGCGGCCGGCGGAACGTTGCGCAGGCCGTTGGCCACCAGCCGGATCACGACCGGAATCGCGTACAGCACAGAAGCGACCACTCCGGGGATCCGCGACACCGGCATCAGGTAGATGAACGGAATGATGTACACGAGCTGCGGCAGCGTCTGCAGAGTGTCTAGCACGGGCCGCAGCAGTCGCTCCACCCGCGGGCTCTCGGCCGCCCAGATGCCGATGATCAGGCCGACCGCCACGGCGAGCGCGGTGGCCACGAGCACCTGCGACGCCGTGTCCATGGCCAAGTCCCAGACGCCCATGATCCCGATGGCGCCCAGCATCAAGAGAGTTGTGATCGCCGGTCGCGTCCCGCTCAGAACAAACGCGATCGCCGTCAGGCCGCCCAGGATCACGAACCAGGGGCTCTCGACGAGCAGGATGCGCAGCGGCTCGAGCATGTACTCGAGCAGGAAGTTGCCGATGGGCTCGGTGATGCCGAATATGAACGACGCCGGATCCTGGATGTAGTCGAGCACGTCCTGGATCCACATCGACAGCTGCTCCTCGATCGTCGCCGTGTAGACGAAGCTGTCCGTCTCGAACTCGTCGGGATAGATGTCGGCGGCGCCGAGCGCCTTGGCCACCAGCACGACGACGGCGATTGCGGCGAAGGTGGCGAGCATCGTGATGCGGGCCCGGCGCCGGCCCTCGTCCGTGAGGTGGCGACGGGTGGGGTCGGTGCGGTCGGCGATCGCCGCCGTCGAGCGGTCGAGCGCGATCGCCATGATCACGATGACCCCGCCGGCCAGCAGCGCCAGCGCCGGGTTGGAGTAGAGGCCGCTGGTGACCACGTCGCCGAGCCCGCGCCCGCCGATCAGGCCGGCGATTACCACCAGCGACAGCGCGAACATAATCGTCTGGTTGACCGAGAGCAGTACTTGGCGGCGAGCCAACGGAAGCTGCACCTTGAAGAGCGTCTGGGGTTCTGTGGCGCCCAGGGCGCGCGAGGCCTCGACGGAGTCGGCGGTGACGCCGCGGATACCGAGCGCGGTGATTCGGACCGCGGGCGGGATCGCGTAGATCATCGTGCAGATGACCGCCGCCGCGGGGCCTACCGAGAACAGGATCACCACAGGCATCAGATAGGCAAAGGCGGGCACGATCTGCATGGCGTCGAGTCCAGGGGTAACCGCATTGAGAAAGCGCTCATTGCGGCCCGCGAGCACTCCAAGCGGCACGCCGATCGCCAGCGAGAGCACTACCGCCGCCGTCATCAGGGCGAGCGTCTGCATGCTTTCTTCCCAGAGGCCGGTCAGGGCGAAGGAGACCAAGGCTCCGGCCACCACCAGCGCGGCGCGCCAGCCGCCGAAGCGCAGGACGATGAGAACGGCGCCGGCAAAGACGCCCGGCCAGGTCATCCACAACAGCGCGTCGTTGAGGGCGATCACCAGCCAGTCGGCCAGGGCCCGGAAGCCGTCGAAGATCGCAAAGATGATGTTGGGGTTCTCCGCCGTGCGCTCGTCGAGCAGCCAGATCTGGAGGTCGTCGAGACGCTCCGGAAGCGCTTGCCAGGTCAGCGCCGCCGGCCACGGGAAATCGTTGCGCAGCAGGGCGAACCCGATCAGCATCAACACCACGATCGCTCCGACCATCGCCGGACGACCGCGCCAGCGCGACGCGGGCGCCGCGAAGGCGGGTGCGGCGAGTCGCCGGCTAGCTACTGCCAGCGCGCACGGACACGTCGGCCATAGCGTGCAGGACGCTCTCGCGGTCGACTACTCCCACGGTGCGGCCGTTGTCGACCGCCCGCACCGTTCCGTCGGTTGCGGCCACCAGCGGAACGGCGTCCTGGACCGTGGTGCTGACGTCGAGTTCGGGACCGTCCTTGTCCTCTCCGGCACGAGCGTCGCGCATGATCCAGCGCAGCGTCAATACGTTGGTACGCGGGATGTCGCGCACGAAGTTGGCCACGTAGTCGTCGGCGGGCGAGCCCACGAGCTCCTCCGGGGTGCCGAGCTGAACGATCGCGCCGTCGCGCATGATCGCGATGCGGTCGCCGATGCGCAGTGCCTCAGACAGGTCGTGGGTGATGAAGAGCATCGTCTTCCCTGTCTCCTCCTGGAGGCGAATGACCTCGTCCTGCATGTCGCGCCGGATCAGCGGGTCGAGCGCGCTGAAGGGCTCGTCGTAGAGCATCAGCTTGGGGTCGACCGCGAAGGCGCGGGCCAGTCCGACTCGCTGCTGCATGCCGCCCGAGAGCTGGTCGGGGAACTGGTTGGCTGCGTCCTCCAGGCCCACCAGGCGCAGCACCTCTCCCGCCTTGGCCAGGCGCTCGCCCTTGTCCATCCCCTGGATCTCCAGGCCGAAGGCGACGTTGTCGATCACCCGGCGGTGGGCGAGCAGGCCGAAGTGCTGAAAGACCATCGAGACGGTATGGCGGCGCAGCTCGCGCAGCTCGCCGGAGTCGGCGGCCATCACGTCGTGGCCCGTGATGCTGATGGCGCCGGCGCTCGGCTCGATCAGACGGATCAGCGTGCGCACAAGAGTGGACTTGCCGGAGCCTGAGAGGCCCATGACCACGAAGACCTCGCCGGGGTGGATGTCAAGCGA
>DASQFY010000023.1:0-7033 GCA_035632895.1 Candidatus Dormiibacterota bacterium | reverse complement strand
TTGGGACCGGTCGGTGCTCGAGCCGACTGTTCGCCCTGGCAGACCTCCACGACGGGCGTGGAGCACAGCGGACGGGGGACGATGACCTCAGACACCGCGAAACCTCGGAACGTCATCCAGATGCGCCTCGTGGTCGAGGCTGAGGACTACGAGGAGGCCGTCCGCTTCTATCGCGACGTACTCGGGCTGCCGGAGGAGGCCGCATTCGAGGGGAAGGGCGACGCTCGCGTCGCGATCCTCGACGCCGGTCGCGCAACGCTCGAGATCGCCAATCCGGCACAGAGGCGAATGATCGATGACGTCGAAGTCGGCAGCCAGGTGGCACCGAAGCTGCGCGTCGCGTTCGAGGTGGCCGACAGCGCGGCGGCGACCCGCGATCTCGTCTCCGCCGGCGCTGAGCTCATCGCCGCTCCGAGGGAGACGCCGTGGCGCTCGCTCAACTCGCGGCTATCGGCGCCCGGCGGCCTGCAGATCACGCTCTTTCAGGAGCTCCAGTCGCTCGAGAAGCGCAGCGTCGCTGCAGGCTTCGGAACCGACGCGTCGAGGGCCTCAGAATCCTCCAAGGCCTAGTTCTAAGACCTCCGAACCTCACGCGGTTGTGGCCGCTCAGCTGCCGAGGTGATGCTCGCGGCGGTGGAGCCTCTCGATGAGCGCGTTCATGATCGGCGTGGCCATCTCCGGGTACTCCTTGAGGAGCGCGGTGAACTCCCAGGCCACGAACAGCACGCACTCCGTCTCCTCGATCGCCGTGACGCTGGCCGTCCGCGGATGATCCTCGATCAGCGCGAGCTCGCCGAAGAAGTCGCCGGCGTACAACTGACCGATGGTCTCGCCGTCCTCGCCGCCCTCGTGCACCCGGACCTTGCCCCGCAGGATGACGTAGAGGGCCGAGGCGGGGGCGTCCTGGCGGATGATGGGATCGCCGGCTGCATACACGCGCCGCTTGCCCTGCTTATCGAGCCGCTCGATGGTCCGCCGATCGAGGCTCGAGAAGAGCGGTACCGATGCGACGGTCTGCTCAGCTTCCACTGTGTCTCCCCATGCGACGGCAGCTCAAGCGACGGCTCACCAATCCGACGGCAAGGCTTGAGAGGCATGCTAGCGGACAGCCGCCTCTCCGCATAGGCACCGGACGGCTGTGATAATGGCCCCGCTCAGGCGGACTGCGTAGCCGGAGGCCCGATGAAGGCGTTTGCAATTGACAGCACCGACACGCCGGCGAGCCTGATCGACCTCCCGAAGCCGAAGATCGGCGAGATAGACGTTCTGGTCGCCGTGATGGCGGCGAGCGCAGGGGACCCGCGGCAAGCTGATCGTAGCCGTATGAACAGCCTGCGGAGGCGCCACGACGAGCGGCAATAATCCACTGCACGGCAAGGAAAGCGCCTGAGCCCAGAGGTATCGATGGCCCGATCCCGGAAGCGGAGCAGCGCCGGCGCTCGTCGCTCCGTCAGGCAGACGGCGCTCGACCATCTGCGGGCCGCCGCCGGTGGCCTGTTGGTGGGCCTGCCACTCCTCTGGACGATGGAGATGTGGGAGCACGCCGCCACCCAGCCGCCATTGAAGCTGCTGTTTCTCTTCGGGCTGGCGTTCGCGATCGTGGTCGGGTTCAACGCGGTCAGCGGCTTCCGCCGCGAGCGGACCTGGCTCGAGCTGCTCGAAGATGCGATCCAGGGCATGGGGCTCTCGATCGTGGTCGCGGCGGCGATGTTGTATGTGCTCGGCCGGCTGGAGCCCGAGCTCGGCCTGGCGACGTTGGTCGGCCGTGTGGGCCTCTTGTCGATCCCGGTCGCGTTCGGGACGGCTCTGGCCTCGACCGTGCTCAGCGAGCCGGAAGAGGGCAGCCATCGGGAGCCCGTCGGGCCGATCGGCCGGTTGTTGGTGGCCGCGGGCGGCGCGCTCTATCTCGCGCTCAATGTGGCGCCGACCGACGAAGTCCGCATCCTGGGCGCCGAGGCTGACGTGCCGCTGCTCCTCCTGGCCATCGTCGCCAGCCTCCTCATCAGCCTCGCAATCGTGTTCGTTATCGAGCTGCCTGGAGGGCGGGGCGGGAGCTGGAGCGCTCAAGGGCGCGGGCCGATCGAACAGCCGGTCGGTGAGACCGTCGCCGCATATGCGACCGCCCAGCTCGTGTCGCTTCTGCTCATCTTCTCGTTGGGGCTGGCCGACGGTCTTGGCGCGCGAGCGCTCGCTGGGTACGTGGTCATGCTCGGGACGGTGGCGTCGTTCGGCTCAGCCGCTGGACGCCTGCTGGTCAGCGGCGAAGCCGGGGAGACGCAGGAGGCCGCGACATGAAGCGCAACTGGCTCGAGTGGGGCATCCTTGCGATCAGTGTGGCCCTGGTGGTCGGGCTGGTGGGCTATCTGTTGATATCAGGCTTCACGAGTGCCGGCCCGGCCGAAATCCGTGCCGAGGTCACCCCCAACGAGGGCGGGGCCGGTCCAACCGGCGGCTGGTTCGTTCCGCTGACCGTGCGCAACGTGGGGGGCAAGGCTGCGGTCTCTATCGTGGTCGAGGGCACCGCGACGATCGCCGGGGTGGAGGAGTCGAGCGAGCTCACCGTGGACCTCCTCGCCGCCGACAGCGAGGTCGAGCTGGTTCTCGGGTTCAGCGGCCAGCCGGACGGCGGCGTGCAGGTCCGGGTGGTCGGCTTCGAGATGCCCTGAGGCACGCGGAGCTGCTTGAGGCGCAGGCGTACACTCGATCCATCGGCGACCAAGTGGGCCGCGAGAGGTGGAGGTGGGCATGGACACGCTGTACGACCGACTCGGCGGTAAGGACGCGATCACTGCCGTCGTCGACGATTTCGTCGCCCGCTGTGCGGCTGACGGGCGGATCAACGGCAAATTCGCACGGACCGACATCGGGCGCCTGAAGAGCATGCTGGTGGACCAGATCTGCCAGGCCAGCGGCGGCCCGTGCAGCTACCAGGGCCGCGACATGCGCGAGACCCATGACGGAATGGGCGTCACCGCTGGCGAGTTCGACGCGCTCGTCGAGGATCTGGTTGCGACGCTGAACAAATTCGGGGTCCCGAAGCCCGAACAGGATGAGCTCCTGGGGCTGCTCGGCCCGATGCGCGTCGACATCGTCGAGCAGGAGTCGTCAGGGACGGGCACTCCGCTGCCCGAGTCGTATCGGAACGCGCCGCCGGTGGCCATCGCCTAGCCACGCCAGCCTGAGGCCGCCATGCCCAACCTGCCCTCCGGCACCGTCACGTTCCTGTTCAGCGACATCGAGGGCAGCACCAACCTGCTGAAGCAGCTGGGCGACGAGGGGTACACCGAGCTGCTGGGGACGCACCGGCGGCTGGTGCGGGAGACGTTTGGGCTCTACCACGGCCAGGAGATCGACACCCAGGGAGACGCCTTCTTCTACTCGTTCCATCGCGCTCGGGAGGCGGTGGCCGCCGCCGTGGCGGTGCAGCGGGCGCACAACGACCAGACGTGGCCGCAGGGCGTATCGGTCCGCATGCGGCTGGGGCTGCATACCGGCGAACCTGCCGTCGGCGAGGAGGGCTACACCGGGTTGGACGTGGTCCGGGCCTCGCGGATCGCCGCCGTGGGGCGCGGCGGCCAGGTGCTCCTGTCGGACACGACCCGCGCGATCGTGGCCGGCGACCTGCCGGATGGCGTCTCGATCCGCTTGCTGGGGGATCAGCGGCTGAAGGACATCGACCAGCCTGAGCCACTCCACGAGCTCCGGATCGCGGACCTCCCGGTTTCGCCTGGACCGATGGCTCCCACCTCCCCGGCCGAGCCCGGTCTGCCGACCGAGGCCCTGGCCAACATGCCCGACTGGGTCCGCGGCGCGGCGGTGCGCATGATGCCGTTCGCCGATCGGACGAGCCAGCTCATCGAGGAGCGGGTGATGGCGGAGATCGAGGAGAGCCTTCGGGAGGGTACCGATCAGAAGGCGCGTGAGCGGGAGGAACCGGCTTCAGGCCAGGCTCGCGAGCGATCCGTGGCCGATGAGATCGAGAAGCTGCAGGCCCTGCGCGATGAGGGTGCGCTCAGCGATGAGCAATACGCCAAGGCACTCGATCGGACGATCGCTGGCGAGAGCTGAGCTACTTCTCCCCAGCGGTCACGATGCACTCTCCTGATCGACGCTTCGCGCTTCCTCGATTTCGGCGCGCGTTGGCATCCCGCCGCGCGCTCCATCTTGCTGGACCGATAGACCGGCGGCGACGTTCGCGGCTTCCACCGCCGCTCGCACAGAGGCGCCTCCAGCGAGAAACGCGGCAAGGACGCCGGCGAACGTGTCGCCCGCACCCGTCGTGTCCATCACGCGCTCCACCCGATGGGCCGGCAGCTCCACCCGCCGCTCCAGATCCGCCAGCAGCACGCCTCCTGCGCTGCGCGTGACGATGAGGGGACCCACGCCGGCCGCAGCGAGTGATGCCAGCGCCTGCTCCGGCGATAGGGCACCCGTCGCGACCAGCAGCTCTCCCTGGTTGAGGACGAGGATCGGCCGATGCACCAGGATCGCATCGGGCAGCCGCTGGCCCGGAGCCGCATTGAGGATCGCAGGCATACCGCGCTCTGCGGCAGCGGCGATCGCCGCGATGACCGCAGCGATCGGCACCTCCAACGATGCGAGCAGGACGCCGTCTCCGAGCGGGAGGCCAGCCAGGCCGCCGTCCTCGGCGGTCAGCTCGGCGTTGGCCCCCGGGGCAACCACGATCTGGTTCTCGCCGTCCGGCCCGACGGCAATGATTGCCACGCCGGTGGGTGCGTCCACCCGACGGACGCGGGAGACGTCGACGCCTTCGGCCGCAAGCGCCTCCAGCGACGCGTCGCCGTTCGGATCACGTCCCGCCGCGCCGACCATCAGCACGGAGGCCCCGGCGCGGGCCGCGGCCACCGCCTGGTTCGCCCCCTTGCCACCGAAGTGATGCTCGAATCGGCCGCCGAGCACAGTCTCGCCGGGCAGAGGCAGGCGAGGAGCGGCAACCACCAGGTCGACGTTGATGGAGCCAAACACCACCACGCGGCTCATGGCTGCAACCGACGCCGCGTCCAGGCCCCATCAGGGCCGCGCCGGTACTCGACCCGATCGTGGAGCCGATCCGGTCGCGAAACCCAGAACTCGAACGCCTCCGGGATGAGGCGGTACCCGCCCCAGTGCTGCGGCAGCGGCACCTCCTGGGCCTGGCCAGGGAAGCGGGCCTCGAGCTCAACGACGCGGGCCTCGAGCTCGGCTCGGGTGTCGACCGGTGCACCCTGCTCCGAGATCCAGGCTGACAGCTGGCTGCCGCGCGGCCGCGTCGCGAAGTAGTCCGCCGACTCATCCTCGCCGAGCGGCTCGACCGCGCCGTGGAGGCGCACCTGGCGCCCCAGCTCCGGCCAGCTGAAGGCGGCAGCCGCCCGCGGGTTGGCGATCAGGTCGCGGCCCTTGCGGCTGCGTCGGTCGGTGAAGAATCGAAAGCCATCGGGCCCGTGCCCCCGCAGGAGCACCATCCGGACCGATGGCGCACGGTCGCCGTCGGCCGTCGCCAGGGCGAACGCGGTCGGATGGACGAAGTCGGCAGCTTCGGCCTCGGCCAGCCACGTCGCGAACTGGCGCAGCGGGTCCGGGTCGAGCGTGGCCGGATCGATCGACATCGGTCCTGAGCTCTACGCCGCCGCGGCGGCGACCACGCCCGGCAGGACCGCCGCCAGCCGTTCGAACTGGGCCAGGTCGTTGTACGGGGCGGCGCTCAGCCGGAGCACGCGGCGCCAGGGGCCCGCCTCCGGACGCTGGGGCCACGGCGTGATCATCGTCTGGAAGCCGGCCTCGAGCAGCGCGCCGTGCACGGCGTCGCCGTAGAGGCTCACCCCCTGCACGAATCCGGGCGTGCGCTCCCAGGGAAGGGGAATCGACGCCATGCTGCCGAGCATCGCGTCCGGGGCCGGCGGCGGCACTCCCAAGGCCTCGCAGATGACGTGGCGCGCCGCCATTGCCAGCGCACGGTTGTTTGCCCGCAGCGCCGACCAGCCGCCATCCATCAGTTCCTCCCCGAAGCGGATCGCGTCCGGCACCGTCAGCCAGGCTGTGGGATCGCTGGTGCCGGTCCAGTCGAACTCGAGGCGGAAGCGGCTGATGTCGGTCCGCGGCGAGTTCGCCCCGTGCGAGATGGTCAGCGGACGGATCGCTGCCTGGCGGTCGCGCCGCACCCACAGGAAGCCGGCGCCCTTGGCTGCGCAGACCCACTTGTGCAGGTTCCCGGCGTAATACGCCGCGCCCAGCTCGGCGACCTGCAGGTCGAGCATGCCGGGCGCGTGCGCGCCGTCCACGAGGGTGTCGACGCCCCGGCCCGCCAGCTCTGCAACCAGTCGTTCGACCGGCAGAACGAGCGCCGTTGGGGATGTGACGTGGTCGATCACCGTCAGCCGGGTGTGCGGCGAGACGCAGGACAGCACCGCCTCCACGACCTCGTCGGGGCTCCCGATCGGAAACGGGACCGACGCGACCACCACCCGGGCGCCGTCGCGCTCGGCGACGTACTCCATCGCGTTCTTCACGGCGTTGTACTCGTGGTCCGTGGTCAGCAGCTCGTCCCCGGGCGCGAAGCGGAGCGAGCGGAGCACGGTGTTCACGCCGGTCGTGGCGTTCGACACGAAGGCGAGGTCGTCCGGGTCGGCCCCGACGAACGCGCCCAGAGCGGCCCGAGCCGCGTCGAGCGCAGGCTCGAATTCGGTGACCATGAATCGGACCGGCTCCGCCTCCAGACGGTCGCGCATCGTCTGCTGGGCCGCCAGCACGACGCGCGGCGTGGCGCCGAACGAGCCGTGGTTCAGGAAGTCGACTGCGGGGTCGAGCGCCCAGTGGCGTGCGTGCTCGGAGGGCATCGCGGGCTATCGTAGACCGATGCCTTCGCCCACCGCCGATCTCCCGTCTCCGCATGCGGTCGCTTTCGACCTGGACGGCACGCTGGTCGATACCGTCGAGACCCGCATCCAGGCCTCATCTGACGAGGATCAGGGTCGGTCGGGCGTTGGGGCCTCGATCGGTTCGACCGGAGCCATGGTCTTCACGGGTGGGGGCTCCG
>DASQFY010000022.1:0-2622 GCA_035632895.1 Candidatus Dormiibacterota bacterium | reverse complement strand
TCGCGTCCTCGCCAGAGGTCGAACATGTGCATGGCCCACGCCTGCCGATCGCGTTCGGCCGACGTGGCGCCTTGGGTGGCGAGGTCCAACGCCTCGTCGACGCGGTCGAGAACGATCAGGGCGCCACACAAGAACTGCGTCGCTATTCGCTTGCGGGCGTGATCTCCGGTGTCGTGGCCGAGGCGCACGGCCGCCTCGATCAGCTCGAGTGAGGACGCGAAGTGGCCCTCCACGTTCTCGAGCCCACCCTTGCCGAGCCCGAGAGCGAAGGCAGCGCCGGGCGCGCCGCTGGCTCGCACCGCGGCTTCGGCTTCAGGGACCAGCGCGCGGGCCTCGTCCGGACGGCCGCCAACCTGAAGGTTGTAGACCAGGCGTGCCAAGTGCTGGCTCCGAATGCCGTCGTCCAGCCCGGGCAGCGCGAGCGCGCGACGACCCGCATCCGCGCGCACGTCGGGCGAGATGCGAAACATCTCCGCGATGCTGAGGCGAACTTCGGCCTCCTGGTTCGCGGGCAGGACCTGGCGCAGGGCGGTGTCGGCAAACGCCGTGGCCTCCTCCATGCGTCCCGCGGCGTGCAGCGACACGGCTGTCAGGGCAACCAATGGACTCCGCAGAGGGTGACTATCGGGCGCGAGCTCGAGCGCCCGCCGGCTCAGCTCCACTCCGGCAGCTGGATCCGTTGTCGCGAGGGCCGCAGCGGCCTTCAGCAGCGTGGCGATCGCGACCTCGTCGCCGGGTTCTGCGCTCGCTGCGAGCTGAAGGGCGACCTCAACCGGCGACGCTCCGGCTGCCAGAAGGACGTCGACCGCCTGGCGGTCAAGCGCCTGGGCCGCGGACGTGGGCACGGTGGCGCGGACGGCCTCGCGAATGAGGTCGTGCTGGAAGGCAAGCGTCCGTTCGTGCTCGACGAGGAAGCCCGCGCCGATGAGTTCCTGGAGCGGCGCGAGCAGCGCGGAGGGGGAGAGATCCAGCATCTTCGCCAGGTCCGCGAATGCAAATTGCCGCCCCAGTGACGCCGCGACCCTTGCGACCGCCTGGGCGGTCTCGGAGACGCGCGTCAACCGTTCCTGCATCGTCTGGCGGACGCGGTCCGGAAGCCGCGCCTCGAGCAGTCCGGCCCGCCCCGCTTCGATCCGCACCAGGCCTTCTTGCCGCATTCCCGTCAACAGCTCGACGAGGACGAAGGGACTGCCGTGTGCGCCGCTCGCGATCTCCAGCACGCTCGGGTCGGGTTCTGCCTGCATGACATCGCGTGCCACCTGCACTACGGCGTCTTCGCTCAGCGGGTCCAACACAAGCCGCTCGGCCCCCTCGCGCTGAAGGTGGGTGAGAGCACCCCGGATGTCGGCCGATCCTTCATTCGACCTGAACGCGATCAGCCACATGATCGGCGCCGCTCGCACGCGCGCTGGCAGCCAGCGCAACCCGGCGGCCGTCCCCTTGTCAGCCCAATGCACATCGTCGAGCGCAACCAGGAGCGGGCCGTCCACGACCGCCTGGTCCAGAAGGCCCGCAACGTCGTGCAACAGCCAGTAGCGCTGTTCAGGTGCTGCACCAAGGTCGCGGAGGTCGGCGAGCTCGATCACGGAGTCAGGCCCGTCAGCGAGTGCGCCCATCAGAGCCGCCATCTCGACCACGCTCTCGCCTGGATTTGCTCCGCCGTTCACCGCCCTGAACGAAAGGCGTCGGGCCATCCGCTCCGTCTCCGCGAGCAGGCGGCTCTTGCCCATGCCTGCTCTGCCTTCGATGAGCAGCACGGCTCCCTCGCCCGATCGGACACGATCGAGCGCCTCACCGATCATCGCCAGCTCGCGATCTCGACCCCGAACGACGGGCGCCGTGAGGGCGGTGAGGACGGTACTGGTCATGGTGAGCGGCGGTGTGGGTGCAACGTATCGCGCGTCCGTGTCATGCCGGGGTCGGCCTTACCAGCGAGGCTTCCTTCATGGTCCTCTGTAGGCACCGCGATGACATCAAGATCCTCGAGCTTCCGGAAGCGGTGGATGGATGCAAGGAGTGCCTCGCAGCTGGGCAGAAGTGGCTCCACCTGCGCATCTGTCTTGCATGTGGGCACGTCGGTTGCTGCGACGACTCTCCCCACCGGCACGCGACCGCGCACGCGAATGAGACCGGTCATCCGATCATCCGGTCACTCGAGCCCGGCGAAGAGTGGTCGTGGTGCTACATCGACCGGATTGGGATGCTCACTCCGGAAGTGATGGGCTCGACGCGCATCCCGCCGTCGCCGCTCGACCCATAGAGATGGCACGTCCGCGCGATGCGCGGATTCGCTGTCGCAGCGAACCTGCCGGCATGACAGACGCGATTTCACCGCAGCTGCGCTACGCCGACGGTCTCCACGTTCGCTACGCCGAAACACAACCAGTGGATGGCTCGACGGTCTTGCTGCTGAACCCATGGCCAGAGAGCCTGTACGCGTGGGAGGCGCTCTGGCCACGATTGTCGGAGCGTGCGCGGCTGGTCGCGATCGATCTTCCTGGATTCGGCAAGTCGGAGGCTCGGGACGATCTCTACTCGCCCCGCGCGATGGGCCAGTTTCTGATCACGCTCATTGATGAATGGCAGCTCGGGCGGCCTCACGTGTTCGGGCCGGACGTCGGC
>DASQFY010000021.1:0-8863 GCA_035632895.1 Candidatus Dormiibacterota bacterium | reverse complement strand
GCCTTGCCGGTGCTCTCCGCGACGAGCTGCTCCGCCCAATCCGCGAAGCTCGCCAGTCGTGGAGAGGTGATGATCGTCAAGTTGTCCCGGCCGGCCAGCGCCGCCTCCCCAATCGCCGCCCCCAGCTGCAGGCCCGGATTGTCGGGCGCGGCTTGACGGCAGGCCGCTGCCATGGACGATGCTCGTTCGAGGAGCGCCGTCAGATCGACGCCGCGCAGCGCCGCCGGCAGCAGCCCGAACACGGAGAGGGCCGAGTAACGTCCACCGACGTTGGGCTGTCCTTCGACGATGGCTCGGAACTCCTGCGCTCGGGCGACGTCGGCCAGGGCGCTGCCGGGGTCGGTGATCGCGACGAAGTCGAGCGCCGGGGCGAAGGCCGACATTGCCGCGTGGAACGCGTTGGGCTCGGTCGTCGCGCCGGACTTGCTGCTGACGCAGAACAGCGTGCGGGCCGACTGCGCCCACTCGCGGAAGCCGCGCACCGCGTCCGGATGGGTGGAGTCCAGGATCCGCAGCTCGAGCCCATCGGCCTCGCGAAAGACGCGGCTGAAGAGCTCGGGAGCCAGGCTCGAGCCGCCCATTCCCAGCACGGCGGCGCGGGTGTAACCGTCGTTCCGCACATCCCTCGCCAGGTGCTCCAGCTCGGCGACACGGCCGCGCATGGCATCTGGAAGGTCGAGCCACCCGAGCCAGGCAGCGAGCGCCTCCGGCGGCTTGCCCGACGCGGCCCACAGGCTACCGTCCATGGCCCACAGCCGATCGGCCACCTGCTCCGTCCCCCAATCGGCCAGGCGCGCCGCAATCGCCTCGTCGAGAGGCCCGCCGGTCATGCGGGGGCGAGAGCCTTGCGCTTGCTGTCGATCGATTCGATCAGCTCATCGAAGGACTTCGCGAAGGAAGCGACCCCCTCGTCGATCAGCTCGCTGGTGACCGTGCGCATGCTGATTCCCAGCTCCTCGACGGCGCGGAGCGCCTCGCGCGCCTCGTCCACCCGGGCGTCGAGCGTGCGCTCGATCCGACCGTGGTCGAGGAAGGCGTCGATCGTCTCGATCGGCATCGTGTCCACGGTCTGCGGACCGATGAGCTCCTCGACGTAGAGCACGTCCCGGTAGTCCGGGTTCTTCGTCGAGGTGCTCGCCCACAGGCAGCGCTGCACCCGAGCGCCGGCGGCCCGCAGGTCGGCGAACTCGGCGCCGTTGAAGATCTCGCCGAAGGCCAGATACGCCATCTTGGCGTTGGCGATGGCCGCCTTGCCGCGCGCCGCTAGCGCCTCCGGCGAGCCGATCGCGTCAAGCGCCTTGTCCACCTTGGTGTCGACCCGGCTGACAAAGAAGCTGGCGACCGATGCCACCCGTCGGACGTCCTCGCCCCGCTCCAGGCGGCGGCGCAGGCCGGCGATGTAGGCATGCGCCACCTCTCGGTAGACGTCCACGCTGAACATGAGCGTGATATTGATGTTGATCCCATCTGCGATGGCGGCCTCGATCGCCGGCAGGCCGGCCGGGGTGGCTGGGATCTTGACGAAGACGTTCGGGCGCCCGACCTTGGCCCACAGCTCCCTGGCCCGCTCCAGCGTCCCTTGGCTGTCGCCCGCCAGGCCGGGCTCGACCTCGATCGAGACGAAGCCGTCACCACCGTCCGACGCCTCATACACGGTCCGCAGCACGTCCGCGGCATCCCCCACGTCGCCGACCGCGATCGCCTCGTAAATGGCGGCGTTGCCGTGGCCGGCCTCCAGCTCACCACGGATCAGCTCGTCGTACTGGCCGCTGGCGACGGCCTTGGCGAAGATGGTCGGGTTGCTGGTCAGGCCGCGAATCCCATCTTCCACGAGGGCGGCCAGCCGGCCGGATTCGATCAGCTCGCGGTCGATGAAGTCGATCCAGGGGCTCTGATCCTGCTCGGCGTGCAGCCGCTGCAGCGCGTTCATGTCGTCTCGCCTCCTCAGGCCTTGGCGCCCGCTCGCGGGCGGGCAAGCTCGCGCGCCGCATCGGCGATGTGCGCTGCGTCGATCCCCGCCGCGGCCAGCTGCTCGGCAGGGGTGCCGGAGCCGGGCATGATCCGGACCGCCAGCTTGACGATCCTGGGCCGCTCGTCGGCGTCGGCGAAGACCTCGAGCACGGCGTCTCCCAGCCCGCCCTCCGGGAAATGGTCCTCGATGGTGACGATCGCGCCCGTCTCGCGGCCGGCGGTGCGCAGCGTCTCGGCGTCGATCGGCTTGACCGAGTACAGGTCGATCACCCGGGCGCTGATCCCGTCCGCCGCCAGCGCATCGGCCGCGGTCAGAGCCTCGTGGAGCGTGATCCCCGCCCCGACCAGGGTCACCTGGTCTGCATCGGTCTCGCGGACGACACGGCTGCCACCGATCTCGAACGCCTCTCCGGGCGGATAGATGACTGGCGTCTTCTCGCGGGTCGTGCGCATGAAGACGATGCCGCTTCGGTCCGCCACCTGCGCCAGCAGCCAAGCCGCCTGGTTCGGGTCGGACGGGTACAGGACGGTGCTGCCATGCACGGCGCGCAGCGCGGCGATGTCCTCCAGCGCCATCTGCGACGGCCCGTCCTCGCCGATGCTGACACCCGCGTGCGAGCCGACCAGCACGATGTCGGCTCGGCTCACCGCCGCCATGCGGATGAAGTCGTAGGCGCGCGCCAAGAATGCCGCGAAGGTCGCCGCGAACGGCCGCCAGCCCCGGACCTGGAGGCCGACCGCCAGGGCTACCATCTGCTGCTCGGCGATGTAGTTCTGAATGAAGCGGTCCGGGTGCGCGGCGGCGAACTCCTCGGCGTAGGTCGAGTTGCCGACCTCGCCGTCGAGGGCGATGACGTCGCCGCGCGCGTTGCCGAGCGCGACCAGCGCGTCGCCGTAGGCCTTGCGCGTCGCCTCCTTGGTGCCCGGCTCGTAGGCGGGCAGCTGCAGCTCGCCGCTCGTCTCGAACCGGTAGGGCTTGCCCGATCCCTCCGGGCGCGGCACCTTGAAGTCGAGATTGCGGATCCCGCCGAGCTCCGCAATGGCGGCCTCGGGATCGGCCAATGGCTTGCCGTGGAAGCCGTTCTTGTCGGCGACCGCGGCCACGCCATGGCCCTTCTCGGTCTTCGCCACCAGCACCGTCGGGCGGTCAGTGGTCGCGGCGGCCTCAGCCATGGCGGCGTCGATGGCATCCACGTCGTGACCGTCGATCTCGATCGCGTGCCAGCCGAAGGCCCGGGCACGTCGGGCGTAGGCATCCAGGTCCCAGCCATGCATCGTCTCGCCCGTCTGGCCGAGGCGGTTGACGTCGATGATGGCGGTCAGGTTGTCCAGCCCGTGGAAGGCGGCCGATTCGAACGCCTCCCACATCGAGCCCTCTGCCATCTCCGAGTCACCGCACAGGCACCAGACCCGATACGGCAGCCGGTCGAGGTACTTGCCTGCGTACGCCACGCCCACGGAGATCGGCAGCCCCTGGCCAAGCGACCCGGTCGCCACGTCCACCCACGGCAGGACCGGCGTCGGGTGGCCTTCGATCCGGCTGCCGAGCTTGCGGAAGGTGAGCATCTCCTCGTCGGAGATGGCGCCAGCTGCCTTGAACATGGCGTACACCAGCGGGGACGCGTGGCCCTTGCTGAAGATCAGGTGATCGTTGCGGGGATCGTCCGGCGCCCCGAAGTCGTAATGAAGGTGCTTGGCCATCAGCACCGCCATCAGGTCGGCAGCCGACATCGACGAGGTCGGGTGGCCGGATCCCGCGGCCGAGCTGGAGCGGATCGAATCGACGCGCAGCTGCTGGCCAAGGTCACGCCACAGATCGGGGTCGTTCATGTCATCCAAGCCCCGCAAGTTGTCTGCCCGAATTGTCCCTGGTACGCCGCCATCATACGAGCGCGCGTAAGAAAGGCGGCGCTCCCAAGAAGGGGAACGCCGCCTGAACGCCGGTCGCCGTTGAACGTGGCCGCCTGGATTAGCCGCGCACCAGCCGGAAGCAGTCGCTGCAATAAACCGGCCGTGCGCCGGTGGGTCGGAAGGGGACCTGCGTGTCCTTGCCGCAGCGGGCGCAGACCGTATCGAACATCTCGCGCGGGCCGCGGCTGTAGCCACCACCCCCGCCGTAGCCCCCGCCATTGCCATAGCTGCTGGCACCGCCCCCGCTGGCGCGGCGCTGGGCTCGGCACGAGGGACAGCGCTTGGGCGCAGACGTGAAGCCCTTCTGCGCGAAGAATTCCTGCTCGGACGCGGAGAAGACGAATTCGATCCCGCAGTCGGCGCAGGTGAGCACCTGATCGGTGTAGGCCACGAAGGACCCCTCCCTAGAGCTGTTACCACCTCGGGCAGTCACCAACGCCTGGTCAGCGCCGGCCACGGGTCTTGCCGCTACCCCGTGAGCCGACGACGAGACGTGGTGGGAGGGGAGTGGAAGGCTGGTGGCGCCGCTTCAGCGGCCCGAATGGGCGCGAGTATACCCACAACCAGTTCGGACGCAAGAGCGCCGATAGTCCACTTCCGCGTCGCCCCGACTATGCTCCCTGTCTGCATGCGGATTGTTGGAATTGCCCTCGGCACACTCGGTGCCCTGACCGGAGCCGTCTTCGTAGCCCAGGGACTGAACCTCCCCTTTGCGCCGCCGAGCTATATGACCGGCGACCGGACGTGGCTCGTCATCGGCGCGGGGATGTTCGTGGCCGGCCTCGGCCTGGCCGCGTGGAGCGCTCGAAGGGTCGGCGCCCGACGCGGTTGAGGACCGTCGATCGTCAGTCGAGCGCTACCAGCACGCCCGCCGCCGCCATCTCACCGAGCGCTCGATCGCCGTCGCCCGGTTGCAGCTCGACCGCCGCAATCGCCCGACTTAGCACGGTGGTCTCGAAGCCAAGCCGACGCGCATCGAGTGCGGTGGCATTCACGCAGTAGTCTGTCGCCAGGCCGCAGACGACCACCCGCTTCACCTCCCGATCGCGCAGCAGCCCTTCCAGCTCGGTCGGGCGCTCCTCCCCGGTGGTCGGATCGCGCATGGTGAAGCCGGAGTAGCCGTCCTCGCCGTTGCTCCCCTTGCGGACGATCGGTCCTTTGACGATCAGGTCGGGGTGCAGCTCGGCGCCCCACGTGCCGGC
This sequence comes from Candidatus Dormiibacterota bacterium, assembly GCA_035632895.1. GTDB lineage: Bacteria > Chloroflexota > Limnocylindria > QHBO01 > QHBO01 > DASQFY01. The sequence continues at coordinate 3,779 of DASQFY010000021.1, read as the reverse complement.
CACGCAGTGGACAGGCCAGATACCGCCGTCCTTGGCGAAGTGCTGCGTCGATTCCGGATGCCAGTCCTGGGTGTAGACGACGGGCGCCGCGGAAGCCGCTGCCAGCTCGACCTGGACGTTGACCTCAGGCAGGATCTGCTCCGCGCCTCGGACCGCCAGGCTTCCGCCGGGATCGGCGAAATCGTTCTGGACGTCGACCACGACGAGTGCGGTGGAAGGGTCGTAGATGGTCATGGACCGATGATATGCCGCGGACCTTCGGCTATCGTCCCATCACCTGATGGATGTATCCCTCCTCACGTCTGCGGACCTGGCGCTGCGACCCGGCCACGGCGAGCGCAGCCCATGGCTTCGCGAGGCGATGGCAGCCGAGGGCGACCCCCCGCCGGCTCCCCCACCCCGGCGCCACCTCGAGGTCGACGTCGCGATCGTCGGCGGTGGCTACACCGGCCTGTGGACCGCTTACCAGCTGACCGAGCGCGCGCCGGAGCTGCGGATCGCGATCCTCGAGCAGGACATCTGCGGCGGCGGCCCATCGGGCCGCAACGGCGGCTTCGTGAACGGGTGGTGGGACGAGCTGGACACCCTGGTCGACCTGTACGGCGAGGAGCGTGCGCTGGCAGCGGCACGCGAGGTCGCCGGCAGCGTGCACGCGATCCGGGCATGGTGCGAGCAGCACGGGGTGGACGCCCACTTTCGACGCGGCGGGATGCTGACCGTCTCCACCACCCCGCTCCATGACGACCGGATGGACGGGACGCTCGAGACGGTCGCTCGGCTGGGGGTGCCGGAGGCGTACGTCGGGCTGACGCCAGATGAGGTGCGCACGCGCTGCGATTCGCCGCGCTTCCGGAATGGCGCGCTGATGGCGGACGGGGCGACCGTGCATCCCGCGTTCCTGGTCCGCGGGCTGCGCCGGGTGGCGCTCGAACGGGGCGTGGCGATCCACGAGACGACCCGCGCCACCAGCATGACCCGCGAGCGGGATCCATTCGTGTGGCTCCGCGCTGAAGGTGGTGCCAGCACGCACGAGGTGCGAGCCAGGCACGTCGTGCTGGCCGTGAACGCCTGGGCCACGGCCTGGCGGCCGTTTCGCAACCGGCTCCTGGCCTGGGGCAGCTACATGGTCCGCTCGGAGCCCATCCCCGATCGCCTGGCGGACCTGGGTTGGACCGGGGGCGAGTCGATCGTCGACGCCCGCGCATCGGTCCATTACCTGCACGCCACACGTGACGGGCGGGTCGCAATCGGGGCAGGCGGGGGACGCCCGGGCTTCGACGGCCGCATCGGGCCGGTCTTCACCGATGACGTGGCCGCCGCGCGCCGCGCGGCCTTCGCATTCCGCTGGTTCTTCCCTCAGCTGGCCGATGTGGGCCTGACCGATGCCTGGGGTGGGCCGATCGACATCTCGCCGGATCACCTGCCGTGCTTCGGGACGCTGCCCGGAGGCCGGGTCCACTACGGGTTTGGCTACTCCGGCAACGGAGTCGCGCCGTCGCACCTCGGCGGCCGAATCCTGGCGGCGTTGGCGCTCGAATCCGATGAGCCGATCACCCGCCTGGCGGTGGTGAACCCCCCGGCACATCGCTTTCCGCCGGAACCGATGCGGTACGTGGGCGCTCGTGTCCTGCGCGAAGCAATGATCCGCCGTGAGGACACCGAAGAAGCTGGGCACCGCCCGGCGTGGTGGCTGCGCGAGCTGACCCGCATCCCGCGACGCCTCGGCTACCATCTGGGCCCAGGGGGTTGAGCGAGGAGACCATGGAGCAGAGCCGACTGCAGGACGACATCGTGGCAACGCTGCGCGCAGCGCGCCAGGCGGAGCGGGACATCATCGGGACGCTGCCCGACGAGCTGCGCCTGGCACCCGGCCCGGACGGTGGCTGGTCGCCGAAGGACATCCAGGCGCACCTGACCTCGTGGAAGGCGCGCCAGGCGCAGCGACATGTGGCCGTCCGACGGGGCGAAGAGCTACCGCCGCCGGACGATGACTTCGACGCGATCAACGCCGAACTCCACGCGGCACGGGCCGATTGGAGCTGGGTGGCGATCGAAGAGGAGGCCGACGAGGTCCTCGAGCAGCTTGTCGCGGCGGTCCAGGCCACTGACCTCGCGACGTTGATGGGGAACGAGCGGCTGCTCGGCGGCACCATGGGCAACGGCGCGTCGCACGCGCTCGAGCACCTCCCGCCGCTGGCGCGTGCACACGGCAAGGAAGGGCGGGCTCTGGCCCTGGCTCGGGAGGTCGAGACGATCGTCCGCGCCTCCGCCTTCCCGGAGAGTGACAAGGGCGCCTTTCTTTACAACCAGGCGTGCTATCACGCGCTCAGTGGCCGCCTTGATCAGGCACGGGCCGTGCTGGGGGAGGCGCTTGCCCTACGCCCGGATCTGACCGAGTGGTCCCAGCAGGACTCAGACCTCGTCGCGCTCCGCGATGAGCTGGGAGCCCTCGCCACCTAATAGGTCTCCGCGCGACAGATCCCTGCGCGACGTGGCGCGTCATCGCCGGCACCGATTGACGGACACCGATGCAGCCGTTCTGACGTCGTGTGATCGCCTGCAGCGATCGTCCGCCAGCCGAAAGGGGCCGATCGGTGCTCTTGGATCGCTGCGAGCGATATCTCGGCGTTCCACGCCCTCCCGGAGCGTCAGCCTGGGAGGAGTCGGCGCAGCCGGCGATACGCCTTGGCGGCTGGCCCACGGCGACGGCGCAGCCACTCCGGCTCGGGCGAACTGGCCTGTTCTTCGGGCGGGCGTGCCGCGATCGATTCCCGGAGGGACTCCTCCACCGGAACCGTCGGCGGGCGTGCGATGGCTGGTCCAGCGGGCCCCGACCGCTCTGAGGCTGGCGCCTCTTCGGCCCTCACCTCAGCCTCGGGCGGCTCCGTGGTCATCGGCTCGGCCATGGGCGCCTCGCTGATGACCGATTCAGCCGTCGGCGATTCAGTGGGAGACATCGGTTCCGGTCGGGTAGTGGTGGACTCGAGCGGCTCCCGTGCAGTGGGCTCGCCCTCGTCCATGGGGTGGACGTCATCGGGTGGCAACTGCGCATCAGCCGTCTCGACAACCGGAGACGGCGTTGCCTGCTGCGGAGATGACCGGCCCAGCAGCGCGCGGATGGCGTCAACCTCGTCGGTGTCCCAGCCTTCGTCCTGCGCCAGCTGCGCAAGATCCGAATCGGACAGCTCGTGCAGCGGTGCTTGTCGCGTCGGCGCGACCGACGATTCCGGCTCGCTCCGCCAGCCTGGCGTGGCGACCTCCAGCCCAGCGGCCTCGAATTCATCGCCCAGCCACATGAGCTCCTCTTCGGCGGGACTCTCGGTGGCCGGAGCCGTCGGCGGTTTGGAGGTCGGCCGGATCGTCGATTGGCCCGTGCCTCGGAACGTGAGGCGACGCGGCCTCTCCGGCGTGCTCGGCGGCGATGCCGCGGGCCCCTGTGATGGAGGCGCGGATGCAGCCTCGGGCCTAGGCCGGGTCTCGACGTCGGCCGTCTCGCCGGTCTCGGGTTCGGGGCGGTCGCCTGCGATGACATCAACCTGGAGGGGTGCAAATGCCGTCTCACTCGGAGCGGCGGTTGCAGGTGGCGCGCCCGCCGCCGAATCCGAGACATCTTGCTCCGTGGGTTCGAATGCGTCCTGGATCGCCTCCGCGGCAGGCCCGGCATCGTCTTGCACCCGCTCGGCCTCGACCCGGGCGGCCTCTTCTGCCTCGGCTCGTTCCGCTTCGAGCCGTTCCGCTTCGAGCCGTTCCGCTTCGATGCGCTCTGCCTCCAGCCGCTC
>DASQFY010000020.1:0-16523 GCA_035632895.1 Candidatus Dormiibacterota bacterium | reverse complement strand
GTCGGTCGCTCCCTGATCTGGCGGGCGCGCATGCCGGCCAGCCAGCGGACTGCCTGGAGCCACTCGTCGGAGAGGGACGCCTCGAGCTCGGCGGCGACACTCGTAACCTCGCCAGCCGCAACGCGCTCAAGCTGGTCGAGTGAGAGGAGCGGCAGCTCGAGTCGCTCGGAGCTGATGACGGCGTCGGGATCCAGCACGAGCCCGATGCTAGCGCGCTGAGCGTTGCTCGCAGCGTCACCGCCGCATCACCGCGCTGCCGGACGCGCGGGGCCGAACAGCTCTTCGCGGGCCGTCTCCTTGCGGCGCGCCATCCGCTCTCCGAGCTCCCGCAGCTCCTCGTCATCGAGCACCTGGCGTGCCTTGGAGAACATCTCGCCCTCCTCCTCCTCGATGTGGTGCTCGATGTTCTCGGCCATCACCTTGGCCTTCGGTCCGAAGCGCTCGTCGGTGGGCTCCATGCCATCCAGCTCGCCCATCAGTCGGCTGACGACGTCGTGCTCCTCGTACCCCTCCAGGACGATCTCCTTGGCCCTCGGGTGCTCGCGCAGCGCGGGATAGAAGATCTCCTCCTCGATGATCTCGTGGACGGCCAGCTCAGCCTTGATCCTCGAGAAGAGCTCGGATCGGCCCTTCTCGGCCCGATCGGTCGTCTCCATGATCTGCCGCAGGAGCGGCTTGATGATGGCGTGGTCCTTGCGCAGCAGCGAGAGCGCATCCATGCGGCGGTCCTCCCCTGGGATATGTGGGCGCCGGAGGGCACCTCCCTGCCGGCTGCGGAGGCCCATTGCAGGAAACGTTCCAATCCGCGGCAGCGACGCGGCAGAATCTCGCGACTCAGCGGCTGTTCGAGAACTCCACGCGCCAGCGCCACGCACTGCCGTCGTCGGCGTTCCACCAGGCGATGAGCTCTCCCACCTCGCCGCCGGGCAGGATCACCAGCGCACCGAGATCATCGTCGGTCGGCCAGCGGTCCTCGCGCGCGACCTGGCCGTTGGCCAGGCTGAGCCGCGTCATCGGGAGGTAGGCGCCCTCACGCGAGACGAGGCTGCGTGCCAGGACGCTGCCGTCGTGGTTCAGCACAGTCACCTCGAGCTTCTTCGGGGCGCTGTGCACCCACAGCACCTCGGTCGGATCCAGACGGCCACGCGCGAAGGGGAGGCCCGTGGCACCGCCGCCGGGGTACCAGATGTCCCACGTCTGCAACGGATTCGCGTGAATCTCCAACTCGCCGTAACCTCCTGATCTGAGACGGCCATTCCTGCGCCAGGCATTGATTCCGAGACGCCGCGTCGGATGAGGAGTAGACTCTAGGCTCCTCCCGACCGTCGGGGGGTCTCGCGTGGTCGTTGGTTCCTTCTCGAGCCGGCCGTGCGTCGACGCCGCCCCTATCGAGAAGAAAAGCGAGGAATCTCTCCAATGGCTACCGGTACTGTCAAGAAGGTCATCTCGGACCGCGGGTTTGGCTTCATCACCGCCGACGATGGGAAGGACTACTTCTTCCACCGCGACGCCCTCGACAGCTCGATCGACTTCGACCGCCTGGTTGGCGGCGAGCAGGTCAGCTTCGAGGTCGAGTCCAGCCCGCGCGGCCCGCGCGCCAGCAAGGTGAGCGCCGCCACGGCCTGACCCTCCCGAAACGACCGATGCGCCCGGTCCGGCAACGGACCGGGCGTCGTCGTGCCACCCACTTTGCGATGATGTGCGCATGACCGGGCGTGGGAGCGGCTAGCGATGGCGCAGCTCGACGCGAAGGAGCGCACCGGGTTACCGGACAGTGCATTCGCGTACGTCGATTCTCGCGGCGTGCGCCGGCTGCCGATTCACGACGAAGCGCATGTCCGCAACGCGCTGGCCCGCTTCGGCCGGGTCGCGTTCGAGGATGAGGCCGCCCAGGAACGGGCTCGAACGAGGCTGCTCAAGGCGGCCAAGAAGCACGGCATCCTGCCCATCGGCTTCATCACCGGCCAGATACGCTCGAGGGGCCTCGCGTTGCCTTCGGGACTCGTGACCTTTCTGCTGGCCGATGTCGAAGGCTCGAGCGGGCACCTGCAGAGCCTGGGGGACCGATACAGCTCGCTGCTGGCCGATCTTCGACGCATCCTGCGATTGGCAATTCGACAGGCGGGTGGCCGGGAGGTCGATGCGAGGGGCGACGAGCTGTTCGCGGTCTTCAAGAACGCCCCCGCCGCGCTCACCGCGGCACTCGCGATCCAGCGTGCCACGCGCGACCATGCCTGGCCTGACGCCAGCCAGGTCCGCGTCAGGATCGGGCTCCACAGCGGTCGACCAACCCTGACCGATGGCGGGTACGTCGGGCTGGCCGTGCACGCAACAGCAAGGATCTGCAACGCCGCCCACGGGGGCCAGATCATCGTCTCGCGGGCTGCGATCCGCGCGATCGGTGACGTCTCGGACTTGAACGTCGCATTCCTGGCGCTTGGCGTGCACCGGCTGCCGGGCCTGCACGATGCGGAGGAGCTCTTCCAGGTGGCGGTGCCCGACCTCGAGGGCACGTTCCCGCCGCCGCGCACATCCAACCGATAGTCAAGACCGCGGAGGAAGGATGCCTGATTCAGGATTCGTGGAGGTCCCGGGCGCGTCGTGCTCGAGTTCCTCTCCGGGGTGGTGCCGGCGTCAGCGACCGGATCGGATTAGCGCCAGCGCTCGTTCCGCCTGGGCGAGGTGGAACCGGTCGTGGCCGGCCATCAGGGTGAACGTGAGCTGGTAGCTCTCCGGCCCTCGCTCGCGGTGCATCCCGACCCGGTCGCGTTGCGCGGCCGGGGTCCTGGCCCACAGGGCAAGGTTGGCGCGCCGCAGCGGCTCGAACACGGCGAGCAGCTCCTCCGGATCCTCGGTCGGCTGATGCAACCGCTCGACCCAGAGGTCCTGGTCGTAGCCGAGCAGCTCCGGCTCTTCGTGGGCGAGGATCCATCGGTATCGGGCGGAGCCGACGATCTCAGCGTCGACGACGTGGGCCAGGCACTCGAGGACGGACCACTCCCCGGGCTCGGGCCGCGTCCGCAGATCCTGGCCCGCCTCCGAGACCAGGGCACGGATCGTGCCCAGGGCGGCCAGCTGCACCTCGGCCGGGTCGTCCGTTCCGACGAGGCCGACGAGGAGGTCCTGGTAGGCCTTCGGATCGGCGACCGGGTCTGGGCTGCCGCCAAGGTCGGTGGTCTGCGTCGCCATCGGTCCTCCGCTATGTCGGGCGTGCGCTAGCGCGCCGTCCACTCGGTGGCGAGTATCGCGTAGATCGCTTCGTCGACCCACTCGCCCTTGACGAACTCGTTCTCGCGAAGATGCGCCTCACGACGCATGCCGAGCCGCTCCATCAACCCGGCGGACGATGCGTTCTGTGCGTCGGCGCGGCCGACGATCCGGTGCAGGCCGAGCTCCTCGAATCCCAGCCGCAGCAAGACGGCAGCGGCCTCGGTTGCATAGCCCTTGCCCTGGTGGTCGGGGTGCACGATGAAGCCGATCTCGCCCTGGTCGTGCTCCCGGCTGACGCGCCGGAGGCTGAAATCCCCGATCAGGATTCCGGAGTCCGGAAGGACGGCCGCCAGACGAAGGGCATCCGACTCCTCGTCGATCGCCGTCATCTTCCTGATGCGCTCGAGCATCTCCCGCGACTCGTCGCGTGATTGTGGCTCCCAGTACAGGTAGCGCGTGACCTCAGGCCGGCTCTGCATGGCGTGCAGGGCGTCGAGGTCGTCGTCGCTGAACGGGCGCAGCAGGAGGCGCTCGGTCAGCAGTGGAAAGGTGGGGCGCAGCATCGAGCCCGCATCGTAGCCGCCGAAACCGGTCCAGACGCGCGTCGCCGGCGTGGCAGCCCGCCACGCCGGCAATTCCGCCGGGTTAGGCCGGCTGCATCCTGCCCGATCCGGTCACCGATGCGATGGCGGCGCGGGCGAGGCCCAGCGGTGAGCCGTAGACGCGCACCACATCGGCCGCCAGCAGGGTGAGGATCGCGACCTCGATCGCCTTGGCGACCCAGCCGAGGCTGAAGTACGGGCCGGTGACCAGGTAGGCACCGATGGTCAGCAGCGTGTAGCCGGCAAGGCCGACGCGCGGCAGCCAGCTAAAACGACCGATGAGCGGGTGCGGGCGGGCGGCACCAACCGCGATCGCCACCGCCAGGGCCAGGTAGCCGGCGGCGTTCAGGGTGAACAGCAGGCCTCCCAGACTGAGGTGGATGTAGGCGGTGGTGAGCGTCAGCTCCACGATACCGGCGGTCAGCGCCAGGCCGGCGAGGCGTGAGGTGGGCGAGGTCGCGATGGTCATTTCCTATTCCTCTCGCCGAGTTGGGCGGCCAGGACGGGATCGCCGACTCCGCCGTACCTCGGAACTCGCTAATCAAGTGTAGCGAGTATGGCTACTTTATCTGCTACTGTCAATTAGCACGTTGCGAATGGCTCGACGCTGCTTTGCAAAGCGTCGCACCGTCAGGAACGGTCGAAAAGGGTCGGATGTCCCAGCCGCGGCGGGAGGTTCTGGGACAGACCTCGAACGGCAGGCCATTCCTCACGCCAGGCGTCCTCGCTGCGTTACGTGGAGCAGTCTGCAATGCTGGACCGCACACCTGGATGGATCGGAGTGACTCCGCTTGGTGACCTGGGCCGAGTTCGAGAGCGCCGCGCCTGACCTTGCCGCTGAGGGCCGGCGCCTCCTCTATCGGGGCGGACACGGCGAGGCGCTGCTCGCGACCGTACGGGGCGGAGAGCCGCCGCGGATCCACCCCGTCTCGGTGGGGCTTTTCGGCAAGGGGCTGTACGCCTTCATCCTGTCCTCGCCGAAACGCGTTGACCTGGAGCGGGATGGTCGGTACGCGCTCCACACGCGCCATGACCCTGACGCACCGAGCGAATTTGCGGTGCGCGGGCGAGCGCAGCTCGTCGAGGGGGACGCGGAGCGATCCGCCGTAGCGGCGGGCTGGAACTTCGAAGTCGACGAGACGTATCGGCTCTTCGAGTTCTCGATCGAGGCGGCGCTGCTCGGTGTCAGGGACGCGGACGAGTGGCCGCCCCGCTACTCGTCCTGGACGATGCCAGCTGGATGACCAACCGCATTCGCCTCCCGCTCTGGCTCGTCTTCCTCGCCCTGGGATTCATGTGGGGCTCGTCCTACTTCTGGATCAAGATCGGGGTCGAGACGATCCCACCGCTGACGCTCATCGCGCTGCGGCTGCTCCTCGGGTTCCTCGTCGTCGCGACCGTCGTCGCGATCGCACGCGAGCCGCTCCCACGCAGCGCTCGGCAATATGGCCACCTGCTGGTGATGTCGGTCGTGAACATCGTGCTGCCGTTTTTCCTCATCACCTGGGGAGAGCAGTCGCCGTCGATGGACTCGGCGCTCGCCGCGATCCTCAACAGCACCGTCCCGCTATTCGTGCTCGTCCTTGCGCCCCTGTTTCTGCCCGACGAGCGGATCACGCTGCCGCGGTTCGCGGGACTGGTCGTGGGATTCGTTGGCGTCATCGTGCTGTTCGCGCCGGGCCTGGTGAACCTCGACGATCACGACTTCCTCGCCGAGGCGGCGCTCCTGGGATCGGCGCTCTCGTACGCGGCCGGGGTCGTCTACTCGCGGCGCAACGTCCAGGGACTGCGGCCCATGATCCCGGCGCTGTTCCAGGTCGGCTTTGCGCTCGTCATCTCTTCGGTCCTGGCTCTCGTCTTCGAGCAGCCAATCGGCCGCGTGGCGCCCGCCCCGGAGGCGATCGTGGCGATCCTGTGGCTCGGTATCGTCGGTTCGGGCGTCGCGTACCTCGCCTTCTTCCGGATCCTGAGCGAGGCGGGCGCGACCCGCACCGCGCTCGTGGCCTATCTCCTGCCGGTGGTGGGGATCGCGATGGGCACGATCCGCGGCGAGGCGATCACGCTCGAGCGCGTCGTGGGGACCGCGCTCATCATCGGTGGGATCGCGCTTGTGAACACGCAGGCCATTGGGCGGTGGGGCCGAAAGGACACGCAGGAGCCCGTCCACGCTGCCACCGATACTCGAGCGGACCCCGCCGCTCCGGATTAGGAACTACCTTCCGGGTGCTTGAGGAGATCGAGCGCCGCTACGGTCAGCAGGAATACATCGACGCCATGCAGTACGTCCAGAGCTCCGAAATTCTTCCCGCCGATACGTAGAAGTCACAGCTGCGAGGCCGATTCTCATCTTCCGCTCAGAATTCTCCCGCTATCGTCGTGCGATGAGCCGTCGGCTGATCTGGATCCCGTGCCTGCTCCTGGGTTTGGCTGCCTGCGGTGGCGCCGTCGAATCGCGCGCCCCGACCGCGAGCAACGCGACTGGAGGCCCGATGGGATCCGAGGAGTTCGGCCTGACCTTCGAGCAGCTCGTATCGCGGGTCGAGGCCGTGGAGGCCACCATCGGAGAGTGCATGGCGGCCGCGGGCTTCGAGTACGTCCCCGTGGACTTCGCGACGGTGCGCAGCGCGATGACGAGCGACAAGTCCGCTCCCGGGCTCAGTCAGGGGGAGTTCTACCAGCAGTACGGGTACGGGATCACGACGCAGTTCCCCAAGCCGATCGTGACGCTCGGGTTTGGCGAGGAGAATCGGCGTATCCGCGAGTCGTTGTCTGAGGCTGATCGGGTCGCCTACGATCGCACACTGCTCGGCGACGACCACGAGGCCGTGTTTGCCTATGCCCTGGAAGCCGAAGACTTCTCTCGGACCGGGGGATGCACTCGTCAGGCGGTGGAGGAGCAGTTCTCCCCGGCAGAGGTGGCGCAGACGTACTTCAATCCCGTGGACGCGCTCGTTCTGGAGGATGCGCGCGTCATCGACGCGCTCGCCACCTTTGCCGGTTGCCTGCAGAGCGCCGGCTACGAGTATTCGCATCCGGACGAGGTGGAGCAGGACCTGCTCGACCGGCTGGATACGGTCACCGAGGGAGCCGATCCGGCTACGCTCAGCGGGCCTGCCCTCGAAGCGTTGACCGCGTTGCAGGACTATGAGCGAGCGGTGGTTCCCGTGGCCTTCGAGTGCGAGATCACGCACCTCGAGCCGGTCATCGATATGGTCGAACGCGAGCTGTTGGGCCGATGACGCGGCAAGGAGCTGGTTCCTCGTCTCGCGGAGCAGGCGCCATGCGGCGCGGCAAGACCGCGATCCTGGTGCTTGGAGCCGTCATTGCGGCGGGCATCGTCGGATGGCTCGCGGGGAGCTCGATCGAGTCGCCCGCGGACGCAGCCGCGCGGAGCGGACCTCCCGAACCCTCCCTGATCCTGGCCCAGGTTGAGATGCGGCCCCTGTCAACAACCATCATCACGCGCGGCACGGCGCGCTTCGGGTCGCCCCAGATCCTGTCGCTTGCTTCGAGCATCTTCAAGGACGGGCCGGGGATCGTCACCAGCCTGCCGGCAACCGGGACCGATATCAACGAGGGCGAGGTCCTGATGACGGTATCCGGGCGCCCCGTGTTCCTCCTGGGCGGAGCGCAGCCCTCGTACAGGGATCTGGGGCCGGGCATCACCGGCGAGGACGTCCGCCAGCTCGAGGCGGCGCTCTCTCGCCTCGGTTTTGACCCTGGTCCGGTCGATGGGCGGTTCGACGGGGCAACGGCCGCAGCCGTCGCCGCCCTCTACGCCGGCGCCGGGTTCGAACCGGTGGTGGCGACTGAGTTCGATCTCCAGTCGATCCGCCCGCTCGCCGCCGAGCTCGTGGCGGGCTCACGTGCGGAGGCCGGCGTGCAGGTACCGGCCGATGAGGTGGTCTTTGCAGGCAACCCGCCGGTGCGCGTGGCCGAACGAACCGTGGCTGTCGGTGATGAGCGGGCCAATCCGCTGATGACGGTGACCGATGCGGTCGTGGCGATCGACGGTTCATTGTCCCTGGACGAGGCACGGCTCGTGACGCCAGACATGCAGGTTCAGATCGACGAGCCCGATCTCGGGATCGAGGCGACCGGCGTCGTGAGCAGGGTCGCAGAGGCGCCCGGAACCGATGGCGTCGACGGTTTCCACGTGTATTTCGAGATCGTCGTGGACGGCGCGCCGCCCAGCATCGTAGGGGCATCCGTGCGAATCACTGTCCCGATCGAGACCACCAGCGGCCCCGTCCTTGTCGTGCCCGTCAGTGCACTCTCACTCGCCGCTGATGGGTCGACACGCGTTCAGAAGGTCGCCGGCGAGAATGTCGTGGTCGTGCCGGTCGACCCGGGTCTCTCCGCCGCGGGCTTCGTCGAGGTGGCGCCGACGGGTGGGACGCTCGAGCCCGGAGACATGGTCGTAATCGGGTTCGAAGGGGGATCCAGTTCCGCTGCCCCATTGGAAACCCCTGCACGGTGACGTCGCCGGTCGTGGGCAGTTCCCTCGTTGCGCTTAGCGGAGTCGGGCGGCGATACGGCGAAGACCCGCCATTCGACGCGCTCCGCGATGTCGACCTGCGCGTGGAGGTCGGTGAGTGGCTGTCGATTGCGGGCCCTTCCGGCTCCGGCAAGACCACGCTGTTGAACATCCTCGGCTGCCTGGACCGACAGACATCGGGCAGCTACGTATTCGACGGCGTCGACGTGGCTTCGCTCGACGACGGGCAGCGGGCCGGGCTCCGCAGTCGCGAGATGGGCTTCGTATTTCAGTCTTTCCACCTGCTCGCGCACCGCACTGTGCTCGAGAACGTCATGATCGCGGAGATCTACCGCAACTCAAGCGCGGACGGCCGAGATCGGCGGGCGCAGGAAGCTCTCGCCAAGGTCGGCCTCGAGCATCGCTCCGAGTTCCTGCCGACTCGACTCTCCGGTGGAGAGCGTCAACGCGCGGCCATCGCCCGTGCGCTCATGGGATCTCCCCAGGTCCTGCTGTGCGATGAGCCGACGGGAAACCTGGACACGGCGACGACCGCCGCTCTCCTCGACCTCTTGGAAGGGCTGAACGCCAGCGGCCTCACGATCGTCCTGATCACGCACGACCGCGACGTCGCCGCACGCGCCTCGAGACAGGCCCGGATCTTGGACGGCGTCCTCATGGAAACGCCGTGACCCAGCGGGTGGCGCCATCGGCGATGCGAGTGAGAGACCTCGGCGGCGAGGTGGTCGCAGGCCTCTTCGCCCGGCCAGGCAGGACGTTGCTGACCGTGCTCGGCACGGTTATCGGCCTCACCGCGCTCGTGGCAACGCTCGGGCTGTCGCGCACGGCGGGCAATCAGATCGTCGGACGTTTCGATGAGCTGGCCGCAACTGAGGTCGTCGTCACTGCCCGCCCGCCAGGTCTGAACGCGCAGGCAACCAACATTCCGTGGGATGCGCCCCAGCGTCTGGCGCGGCTGCGTGGGGTGGTCGCGGTGGGCAATGTGAGCACGGTCGACGTTGGCAACTCACTCGTCAGCACATCCCCCGTCGCAGATCCACAACGACAGACCGATCTGAAGCTGGCGGTGAAGGCCGCCTCGCCGGAGCTTTTCGATGCGATTCGCGCGGCACTGCGCAGCGGACGCTTATTCGACAGAGGACACTCCGCACGGCGGGAAGCCGTAGCCGTGCTCGGACCGAACGCCGCCAGCCGGCTCGGTATCACGAGCGTGAGCCAGCTCCCGGCAATCGCCGTCGGGGACGAGCTCTTCCTGGTGATCGGCATTCTCGACGGGGTAGCCCGGCAGCACGACCTCTTGAGCGCAGTCCTGATCCCCGAGGGCACCGCGCAGCGCCTCTTCCGGCTGAACGCGCCGGAGGTCGTGGTCGTCGAGACGCGCATCGGGGCCACGAGGCTCATCGCCCAGCAGGCCCCGCTTGCGCTGCGGCCGGACAACCCTACCGGTCTCAGGGTCACGTCGCCGCCCGAGCCGCAGCGCGTTCGGGATGCGGTGCAAAGCGACCTCTACCTGCTCTTCCTGATGCTTGGCGGCGTGTCGCTCCTGGTCGGCGCCATTGGCATCGCCAACGTCACGCTGGTGTCGGTGATGGAGCGGACCGGCGAGATCGGCCTGCGACGAGCCATCGGCGCCACCCGTTACCACATTGCCTTCCAGTTCCTGTTGGAAAGCAGCGCCATGGGTCTCGTGGGTGGAATCTTCGGGGCCAGCCTCGGGACGCTGGTCGTGGTCGGCGTGTCGGCCTTCCAGTCGTGGACGCCGGTAATGGATCCCGCCGGCCCGTTGGCGGCGCCGGTGATCGGCGGGTTGATCGGTCTGGTTGCCGGCGCGTACCCCGCGCTACGAGCCGCGCGCATGGAACCGGTCGAAGCGCTTCGTGCCGGGACCTGAGCGTGGGCCACCTGAATCCTCCTGTACAGAGCCGGTACGTATTTGTCGCGAATATATTACGGGCCAGTTCGTGCTATACTGCGTTCACCGGCTGCAAGGCTGCGAACCGTGCTTGATCCTCTGGCTCTCCGTCGTTCGAGGCCGTTGGCGAATCCCGCTTCGTGTCGACTTAGCCGCATTGGGGGCAGAGGAGTAGATATGCGTTACACCCGACTCGCAACATACGACCTGGTCAAGGGCGACTTCAACGAGCTGACCGGTATTGCCGAAAAGGGCATCCTGCCGTCGTTCGTTCGGGAGCCCGGCTTCGTGAACTTCGGACTGGTCGACGCTGGCAACCACAAGGTTGTTTCGATCAGCATCTGGGAGACCCGCGAGGCGGCTCAGAAGTCGGCCAGCATGGCAGCGACCTGGGTCAAGGAGAACATCTCGGACCGGGTCCGCCTGGTGACCACCTACATCGGTGACCTGTCCCTGTTCCACGGCGTTCCCGTCGCCGCCTAAGCGAACACTCACAGGCCGCGCTGCGCGGCCGGTCGGCCTACCCGCCGGCCCCGCGCCGTAGCCACATCAGCCGCCCCGGCTCACTGCCAGGGCGGCTTTTGCTTGGGCCGCTTCCGGCCTGTGCTGCCGCCGCTGCTTCATACTCCGGTGGATGAACGGCGCATCTTTCGGCGTTGATCTCGCCAGCGAGAACGGCGCATCTTTCGGCGTTGATCTCGCCAGCGAGAACGGCGCCGAGCGGGAAGAGGAGTCCGCATGACCAGCTTCATCGGCGATACGACTGCCCTTCTGACGCGCACACCGGAGGTGCTCCGCACCCTGCTCATCGGCCTGCCGGAGACCTGGACCGATACGCCTGACGTCGCTGACGGCTGGCGCCCGCGCGACGTGGTGGGACACCTGATCACGGGCGAGCAGACGGACTGGATCACGCGGACACGGCGGATCCTCGAGCACGGGACCTCGATTCCGTTCGACCGCTTCGAGCGCTTCGCCATGCTCGAGCGAGATGCGGCCGTCCCGCTCGACGACCTGGTGGAGCAGTTTGCCGCGCTCCGCGCCGCGAACCTGGCCACGCTGGGAGAGTTGGTCGCCGACACAGACCTCGATCGCCGCGGCATGCATCCATCGCTCGGCGAGGTGACGCTGCGGGAGCTGCTCGCGACATGGGCCGTCCACGACCTCGACCATATCGGACAGATATACGCTGGCCTGGCTGGCTCGCAGGACGCGGACGTCGGGCCCTGGAGGGCTTACCTCGGCATCCTCCTGCGACGGGAGGACCCGTCGGCGGTCGCCGGCTAGCTCTGCCGCGCAGCCGCCTCGCCGATCGCGTACAGCATGGTGGCGACCATCTGTCGCGCAGCGTAAGGCGTGGCCGAGAAGTGAAATTGGTCGGGGCGAGAGGATTTGAACCTCCGACTTCATCGTCCCGAACGATGCGCGCTACCTGGCTGCGCCACGCCCCGACCGTGCCATCCGTGGGATGGGAGCGGCAGTGTACCAGCCGGGCATTGGAGGGTCCAACATCCCTACACTGCGCGGCAGGAATGGCCGGCCTGATGCGAACTGAGACGCTCCTGGTTGGCCTGGCGCTGCTGATCAAGCTCGCGCTGCTGGCCCTCGGCGTGGTCGCCTACCTGCTCGTCGTGCACGGCACGATCGGCGGGCCACTCGACGTGCTCGACATCTGGAACCGCTGGGACACGCCGCATTACCTGGATGTCGCCGTCCACGGCTACATGGAGTACGACCCCGGTATCACGCCCACCTACAGCAAGACCGGCGACCTGGACCTGTTCATCGTCTTCTACCCCCTCTACCCATGGCTCACCGGCGCGCTGAACTGGATCGTCCATGAGCCGCTCGTCAGCGCCCTCACGGTGACCACCGTCGCGTCGCTCTTCGTGGCACCGCTCCTGTATCGGCTGGTCCGCCTGGACGAGGGCGACGCGGTGGCGCTGCGAGCCGCATGGTTCCTCCTCATCTTCCCGACCGCCTTCTTCCTGCACATCGGCTACACCGAGGCGCTCTTCCTGGCGCTGGCGCTCGGGTCGTTCCTGGCGGCGCGCACCGAGCGCTGGTGGCTGGCCGGCATGCTGGGCGGCCTGGCGGCGCTGACCCGCGTGAACGGGCTGATCCTGATTCCCGCCCTGGCGGCGGAGGCCGCGACCCAGTGGTTCGCGCAGCCATCCGGCGAGCGGCGGCTGCGCCCGGCATGGCTGGCCATCGGGCTGGTGCCCGTTGGGTTCGCGGTCTACCTCGGCGTCAACCTGGCCGTGTACCACGACGCCTTCGCCTTCCTGCGCATCCAGGACGTGCACTGGTTCAAGTCGCTGGCCCCGCCGTGGGACGGCATCGCGGTCGCGCTCGAATGGTTCGAGCGCGGCGACCCGGATGTGGCGCTCATGTACGGTGCCATGGAGCTGGTCTTCGTCGGGCTGGGCGCAGTGGCGACGCTGCACGCCATGCTCCGGTTTCGCCCGTCCTGGTTCGCCTGGATGGCCGGCAACTGGATCTTGTTCATCTCGACCGCGTTCATCGTCTCGGTGCCACGCTATTCACTGACCCTCTTCCCGCTGTTCGTCTCGATGGCCCTCGCCGCCCGTCGGACGACGGTGCTGCTGACCCTCTCGGTCGCCTCCATCGCCGGCCTGGCCTGGCTGTCGGCGCGATTCGCCACGGGCGCCTGGGCGTTCTAGATGGCTGGACCGATGCGCTCCGCGGGCCTGGCCCTCGTCCTCACCCTTGGCCTGGCGGCCTGCGCCGGCTCACCGAACGACGGCCGGGTGACCCTGACCGATGGCTCCACGGCACGGATCTGGGGCGACGGTGACTATGGCCTGGTCCTGGTCCACGACGCGGGGACCGATGCCGCTGCCTGGGAGCCGCAGGCGGTCGTCTTCGCCGACGAGGGAATGACGGTACTGGCGGTGGAGGTCACCGAACCGGGAGCGATCGAGGCCGCGATCGGCCACCTGCGCGACGAGTCTGGGATCGAGCGCGTTGCGCTGCTCGCCGCAGGGGAGGGCTCGGAACCAGCGTTCGCGGTGGGACGGCAGCGCCCGGAGCTCGTCGACCAGCTGATCGTGATCTCCGCGGCGAGCTCCGAGACCGCCGACCTTGGCCCCTTCCCGAAGCTGTTCGTCGCCTCCGCCGAGGAGGCCGCCGCGGCCGAAGTGGAGCGCATGGCCGATGACGCGCCCGGGGACTGGAACGACATCTACCTGGCCGCCGGGGCGGCATCGGGCCAGGCAGTCTTTGACGGCGACGGGGGTGCCGCAACGCTCGAGGCGGTGCTCCAGCGGCTCGCCGAGCGGCGGTGACGGCGGGCAACGAAATGTCCCGAAGGAACCGCGGCGACCGTTGATGTAATCTCCAGTCGGCCAGCTGCCCCTCCGGGACGAGAAGAGCATGACAGCCGGCGTCCTGGCCGCGCAAGTGGACTTGTCCACAACTTCCCGGCTATTTCGGCGGGTTATCCACACCCCGTCCCGATTCGACGCCCTGGGGCCTCGCCCCGATCGCGGTTGCCTGGAGCGCCGGCAGCGCGTCGACCGCCTCGGCAGTCGCGAGCGGGAGACTGCCGGCGATGTGGCCGTCGGGTCGGATCAGCCAGGCGCGCGCGCCGCCCGCCGCGTAGCGGCGCGCGACGCCGCCGTCGGGGTCCTCCAGCACGGTGGCCGGGCTGAGCGGCACCGGACTGCCGACCACCGCGACGCGGCACGGTGCCGGCCAGGCGAGCCGGGCGGCCCGTACGGCGGCGGCCGAGGCGACGTCGCTGCCTTTGGCGCAGACGAGGAGCGCCACGAAGGTCGATCCGAGCAGGTCGCGCAGGCGTTCGACGCGGGCCTCCTGCGGGGGACCGACCGCCCGGCAGCGCGCATCGGGCGCCACATCGCCGTGGATGGGCAGCCGCGGGTCGTCCGGCCCGGCCTCCACGATCGGCGACTCCGCGTAGACGAACGGCTGCGCGAGCCGGCCAGAATTCACGCGGCGGCGGAGCGTCGGGAAGCGGACACTGCCGCGCAGGATTCCGTTGCGGACCAGCCGGCGCAGCGGACCGTGGGGCACCATGAATCGCATCGAGGCGTCGGTGACGGACAGGTTCTCGACCGCCGCCCCTCGCCGCTCGACGTCATAGCTCTCCAGCAGCGACTCGGGCGCGCGGCCGGCCGCCAGCAGTGCCAGCTTCCAGGCCAGGTTCTCGGCATCGGCCGCGCCGGAGTTCAGCCCGCGCGCGCCGAACGGGCTGAAGAGATGCGCCGCGTCGCCAGCCACGAGCACGCGGCCGATCCGGAAGCGCTCGACCAGGCGCTGGTGAAAGCGGTAGGGCGTGATCCAGACCAGCTCGTAATCGGTCCCCTCGCCAACCACCTCTCGGATGCGCCGATCGAGTCCGCCATTGGTGCGCTCGGCCTCGACATCGGTCTCGGATGGGACCTGCCAGTCGATTCGCCAGATGTCGTCCGGTTGGCGGTGGATGAGCACCTGGCGCCCCGGATTCCAGGGTGGGTCGAAGTGGAAGCGCCGCTCGTTCGGGAAGGGCAGCCGCGCGCGGATGTCGGCGATCAGAAAGAGGTCCTCGTGGCTGTGGCCCGGGAAGCCCATCCCGAGCAGGCGTCGAACCGAGGAATGGGCGCCATCGGTCCCGACCACGTATCCGACGCGCAGGGTGACCGCGCCGGCATCGGTCTCGCACCCGACCGTCACGCCGCTGGCATCCTGCGCCAGGCCGCTGACCCGATGGCCCCAGCGCAGGTCGACCTCAGGCAGCTCGGCGAGGCGTTCGGTGAGCAGATCTTCGACCTCGGTCTGGCTGATATTGACGAACGGGGGAAAGTGGTCGCCCTCGCCGCTTGGCAGCCGGATCGAGAAGAGCTCGCGGCCCTGGAAGTAGGTCCGGCCGATGTTCCACTGCACGCCGCGCTCGGCCACCCGCTCCCCGATCCCCAGCCGCGCCCAGATCTCGAGCGTCTCCCGCTGCATGCAGATCGCCTTCGAGCCCTCGCCGGCATGGCGCGGCTGCTGCTCCAGCAGCATCACCCGCACGCCATGCTGGGCCAGGCGTCCGGCGAGGGTCAGTCCGACCGGCCCGGCACCGACCACGGCAACGTCGGCGTCGAGCGGCTCCCCACTCATGCCGTCCGCCGCCTCAGGCGGTCAGCTCGTCCCAGACCTGCCGGTCGCGCTCGACCGTCCAGATCCGCGGATGATCGATCCCGTCCAGCTCATCCCACGCGCGTTGGACGTTGAACGGCATGGTGTGCTCGAAGATCGGGTAACCGGCGTAGCGAGGGGCAAGGGTGGCATACGTGGCTTGGTAGGCGTCGCGCGGAGAGCCACCCGCTGTCCTCACCTCGCGGACGCCCGCGACCAGGGTCGACAGGAAGGCGCGGGTGTCCTCGATCGCGCTGGCCACCTCGGTGCCACGGACCACCGGGCCGCGGCCGCCGACCAGCTGCTCCGCACCGAGCGCCGCAACCGCATCCAGGGTGGCGCCGCGCCAGTCGGCGATGTGGGCATCGCCCATGTACGGTGCCGCCTGCGCCTCGACGAGATCGCCGCCAAAGCAGATCCGCTCATCCGGCAGCCAGACGACAAGGTCGCCGGAGGTGTGGCCACGGCCCAGGAAGCGGAGCTCGACGCTGCGGCTGCCCAGATCGATCGTCATCGCCTCGTCGAAGGTATGGGTCGGGCGGGTGAGGCCCGGGATCGTCTCAGCGCCGGCGAAGAGGCGCGGCATGCGGCCGGCCTCGCTGGCCCAGTCCTGCTCGCCGCGCTCCTCGATGAGCGCCGCGGTCCGGCTGGTGGTGACGATGCGCCGGGCGTCGAAGGCACTGGCGCCGAGCACCCGGACCGCGTGGTAGTGGGTCAAGACCAGGTCGCCGAACGGAAGATCGGTCAGGGTGCGGATGACGTCGACCCAGCGCCGCGCCATGACGGGCGTGGCTCGGGCCTCGATGGCGAGGATCGCATCGGTCCCGACGATGGCTCCGACGTTCGGGTCGCCCTGCGCGGTGTAGGCGTAGACGCCGGAGGCGAGCTCCTCGAGAGTCGCCTCCTTGTCGGCAAGGTCCGCCGACGAGGCGAAGGGCTTCGGGGTCACACCCGATGATAGGCCTGGAGATCGGGGTCGTGGCGAGGTAGGGATCGCAGTGGCGCGGGTCGCCGAATTCCCGACGGCGGGGACTTCGGTGGGGAAGATCCACGTGCCGGGCCTGTCGCCACCGCTAGAGCCCTGAGACTGGGCGCTAACGGATTCACCGGGGACCGGGCTGGCGATTCCTCCCCACAACTGGGTAGTAAGCCTCCGATC
>DASQFY010000019.1:0-2217 GCA_035632895.1 Candidatus Dormiibacterota bacterium | reverse complement strand
GTTTCGCGTCGGCGGCCCGGGCCGTGTAGCTGGTCTGCGTCCCGTATTCGAGCCAGGGGCCGCGCGGCTCCCAGCGCAGACCATTCACCGTTCGCCGCACGCTGTCGAGCAGGGCCTCCTGGCCGAGCTTCGTGACCTTTCGAGTCTTGGTGCGGCCCGCGGATCCGGCTCCGCCCGCCGATGCGGCGCCGCCCGCCGATGCGGCACCGCCCAGGAATCCGGCTCCGCCCGCCGTAGCCCGGCGCTGCGCGCGGGCGTGGAGATGCAGGTGGGCCAGGAGACCGGGGCGCAGTCGCGTGCGGCCGGGCAGCAGGCCGGCGGCATAGTCGAGCGGGATGCCATCTATGAAGTCGCGCAGCATCAGCCCACAGCGCGCGTCCCGGAAGGCGATCAATGCCAGCGGGGCCAGGAAGTGCTCACAGAACTGGCGGTATGCGGGCCATGGCTCGGTTGGCTCGGCGACCTCGAAGGAGAGGCTGTCGATCAGGATCGGACGGCCGCGGTCGAACTGGACGTTGTAGGCGCTGGCATCCTTCAGTCGCATGCCCGCGGCCAGCGCCCGGCGCTGAAGCTCCAGCGTCAACAGCGCCGCCTCGCGCAGCTGGCTGAAGCACCACTCGTACGGATACGAGATGACCTCCAGCTCGCGGGGCCGGACGACGGCCCCCGCGCCGGGCAGCAGGGCCAGCTCAAGCGGCTCATCGGTGTGCTCCACCAGCAGCCCGTCCTCGACCAGCGACCGATACAGGCCGCTCTCGTGCAGCGCCTGCCAGTCGGCGAGGCCACTGGGCTGAATCTGCCGGTACAGGACCCCATCGCGCCGAAAGACGTGACCGCTCGGGTCGCGGAAGGAAGCGGGTTCGACCGCCGGACTGGCCGGTGGCGAGGTCAGCGGTCCGGCCGCTCCGGGGCGTCGGGGATGGTGTCGTCCGACTTCACGTGGCGCAGCCGATGCCAGACGTCGCCGATGGTGCGTCGGAAGAAGAATGGGACCGACAGCAGCGCAGCCAGCAGCGCTTGGAGCAGCAGGCTTCCCGACCCCGGATCGATATAGGCGAGGATGCTCATTCGAGCGCGTACACCTTCGCGTATGTTTCGCTGATGTTAACCCGGGCGAGCCAATTTCGGCGACTGGACTGGTTGGCGCTGCCGATTCACCCGCTGCTGATCGCCGCCTTCCCGGTCCTGTTTCTGTTCGCGCAGAACGCCGTTCAGCAGGTCACGCTCGACCCGCTCTGGCTGCCGCTGGCCGGGTCTCTCGCGCTCGCCGGCGGGACGCTGCTGCTGTGCTCGGTGCTGCTGCGCGACGTGATGCGCGGCGCCCTCCTCGCAAGCCTGCTGCTCGCGCTCTTTTTCTCGTTCGGCCATGTCTGGAACCTGGTGATCCTTACCATCTTCCCGGAGCGCAACCTGCTGGCCGCCGCATGGGCTGTTCTGGCCGTCCTGGCGGTGATGCTCGCCCGGATCCGCGGCCGGTGGGTGGTGCCCGCCAACCGCTACCTGAACCTCGTGACGGCGGTGGTGGTCGCCTTCAACCTGGTGCAGGTGATCGGCTTCGCGACGGGCGTGGCCCGGTTCATTCCCGGGGGCGGCGAAGCGGTGGTCCCGGAGGTCACGGACCTGGGACGGCGGCCGGATATCTACTACATCATTCTGGACCGATACGCCAACACCGAGACCCTGGATCGGCTCTACGACTACGACAACCGCCCGTTCCTGGAGGAGCTCGAGCGCCGCGGCTTCGCGGTGGCGGCGGACTCGTGGGCAAATTACCTGAAGACGGCCCTCTCGCTTGTCAGCTCGCTGAGCATCGCCCACCTCGACGGCGCGGCGCTGAAGGACGGAGAGCCTTCCACGTTTGGTCCTGTGCACACCGCCCTGCGCGATCACCTTGCGGTGCCGGCCACGCTGCGATCGCTCGGCTACGAGTACGTCCATATCGCCAACTACTGGGAGCCGACGGCCACCAACGTTGACGCCGACCGGGTACTCCGCTTCTCGGAAGGCTCCGAGTTCCGCAGCGCCCTGGTGGATACGACCCTGCTCAACCTGCTCAGCCCGCCGAACGAGGCCGATGACGATCCGGAGTCGACCGATTTCCCCCAGCTGGCGCGCGACCACACGCTCTTCGCCTTCGAGCGCCTGGAGGAGGCGGCCGACCGGCCAGGGCCAACGTTCGTGTTCGCGCACATCCTTATCCCCCATTCGCCGTACGTC
>DASQFY010000018.1:0-3501 GCA_035632895.1 Candidatus Dormiibacterota bacterium | reverse complement strand
GGCATGGGGGCGCTGGGCGCAGTGATCGCCAACGTGATCACCGCCGCGGCCGCCGCGGTGGGGACCTCCTTCGAGCTCCGACGTGCGATTCGACACGATCCCGAGGAGCGCGGGCGGCCAGGCGTGCGGTTCGGTGAGCTGGCGGGCTACGGCGCCAGGAGCTACCCCGGCAGCGTCGCCGGCTTCTTCAACTACCGAGCCGACGTCTTCCTGCTGAGCGCGCTGGTGGGCGATCCGAGGGCGATCGGCCTCTACAGCGTGGCGGTCAGCCTGGCCGAGCTGACCTTCTTCGTGCCCGATTCGGTGGCCACCGTGTTCTTCCCGCGCGTGGCGAGCGCCAACCGAACCACCGCCGACGAGTTGGCGCCCGCAGTCTCGCGCTTCACGGTCCTGATGACGGCGCTCACGGCGCTCGGATTGATCCCGACCGGTTTCGTGGCGGTTTACCTCATCATTCCCGACTTCTCTGCCAGCCTGCCCGCATTCCTGATCATCCTGCCCGGCATCCTGGCGCTCAGCCTCTCCAAGGTCCTGTCCAGCTACGTGAGCGGCGTCGGGCTGCCGCAACGGGTGGCGTTCGTGTCGAGCTCGGCCCTGGCGATCAACCTGGCCGCCAACCTGATCCTCATCCCGCCGTTCGGCTTCTACGGCGCCGCCGCAGCCTCCCTGATCTCGTACGCTGCCCACGCCGCCATGCTCCTGGTCATCACCTCGCGCCTCTCGCGCCGATCCCCGCTCGCGTACCTCGTCCCGACCGCCGCGGAGTGGGGGCGCCTGAGGTCAGGGATCCGTGAGCTTCGTCAACGGCTGCGAGCGGCACCTGACCGATGAGCCGCCGCCGGGTGATGGTGGTCGCCTACAACTTCCCACCGGTGGCAGGCACCGGGATCGAGCGCACCATCAAGCACGTGATCTACCTGCCGGACCACGGCTGGCAGCCAGTCGTCGTGGCCCCGGCCAACCCGGCCGCTCGCGTCGTCGACCGAGCCTCACTGGTGCGGGTACCGACCGGAACCGAAGTGCACCGCGCTCCCTCGCTCGAGCCGGCCCACGCGCGCGGCCTCATGCGCCGGCTGCTGCGTAAGGACGCCGCTGACGTCCAGGCGGGCAGCGCAAGCGCGACAGCCAGCGACGCAGGAGGAAGCACGGCGCTCAGGAGACTGCTCAACGCGGCCTGGGCGCGGATCATCCCGGCACTCTTCTTCCCCGACGAGCAGCTGCTATGGGTGCCGTCGGCCGTTGCGGTCGGCTGGCGCGCGCACCGCCGCCATCCGGTCGACGTGCTCTACAGCTCGGCGCCGCCGTTCAGCTCACACGTCGCCGCGGGCCTCCTGAAGGCGCGGATCGGGGTGCCCTGGATCGCCGACTTTCGCGACCCGTGGATCGGAAACTCGTACGCTCGGCCGCTAGGCCCCGTGCATCGACGCATGCAGGCCGCTCTCGAGCGATGGATGGTGCATCGGGCGGATCGCGTCGTCTTCTCCACGGCCCGCATGGGCGAATACTACGCAGCCCGCTACCCCGACCGGGCGGATCGGTTCGTGGTCATCCCGAACGGCTACGACCTGGCCGACCTGGAGGCTGCGGAGGCATCCGTCAGTCGCGACGACCGAACCGACGACGGCACGTTCCGGCTCCTGAATGCCGGCAGCCTGCATGGCGCGGACGAGCTGCCGCTCTTCCTGGACGGCGTGGAGCGACTGCTCGCGCGGCGGCCCGAACTTGCCGACCGCCTGCGGGTCGAGTTCCTCGGCTGGTTCAGCGCCGCGAACGAGACGCTGGCGGCTCGACGTCTCCCCGGCCTAGCCCCCGTGGTTCAGCACGTCGACTTCCTGCCGCGCGACGAGGCGATCCCCCGCCTGGCTGCGGCGGACGCCGCCCTGCTGCTGATGGCCGATGCGCCCGGCCGGGACCAGGTCGTCGGCACGAGGTTGTACGAGTACATCGGCCTGGACAAGCCGATCCTGGCCGTCATCCCGCCCGGTGAGGCACGTCGAACGCTCGAGCAGCTCGACTGGGGCATCGTGGCCGACCCGACCCCGGAGGGGGTGGCCGAAGGCCTGGGGCGCATCCTGGAAGCGCCCGCTCCCGGGCGCCGGGCTGACCCGGAGCGTGCCTATGAGCGACGGACGCTGACCGCGCGGCTGGCTCGAATCTTCGACGAGCTGGCGCCGGAGGGCACCGGAGGTCAGTAGGCTCCTCGGCCGCTGATGACCGCCGACAGCGTGCGGGCCAGGATTCGCGCGTCGAGCCCGAACCCGCGCCGAGAGACGTAGTCGGCGTCGATGGAAAGGCGCTCGTCGAAGGTTCGGTCGGAGCGACCGCTCACCTGCCAGAGGCCGGTGATCCCGGGGCGCACGCTCAAGATCAACGTCGCCTCGGGGCGGCCGGTCATCTCACCGGGGAAGTAGGGTCGCGGCCCGACCAGGCTCATGTTGCCGCCGAGCACATTCACCAGCTGTGGCAGCTCGTCCAGCGACGTCCGCCGCAGGAAAACGCCGACTCGGGTGCGGCGAGGGTCCTGGCGAAGCTTCCGGGAGACGCCGTATTCCAGGCGACGCTCTTCGTCGACGGTGAGCAGCTCCTCGAGGTGATGGTGGCTCCCATCGCGCATGGTGCGGAACTTCAGGACGGTGATGGGCTGGCCATAACGCCCGATGCGCTGGCAGCGGTAGATGATCGGCAGGCCGGAGTCGAGCAAGGTGGCGACGGCGATCAGCAGGAACACGGGGGACAGGACCACGAGCAGGACAGCCGACCCGACGATATCGGTCAGCCGCTTGGCGAACCAGTAGACGAGTTGGCCGAATGTCGCTGTGCGAATCGCTCGGGCAGACGCGTGCTGTGTGGTTTGCTCCAAGCCCTGACTCCCTTCAGGTCCGTGGCTGGCTTCGGCAGGCACGCAGGCACAAGCTCGCGGTGCCCACGCAGCCGGGCGCAAGTATACCGACGTGTCAATCCGTAGCGTGCGAGGCGATGGTCACGCGCGCTGGGGACGTTCGGGCGAAGTCGCCCAACTAGAAGGCCTCCAGGTAGCGGTCGACCTCCCAGCTGGTGACCTGCATCCGATACTCGTCCCACTCTTCCGTCTTGGCCTCGACGAACCGCTCGAAGACGTGCTCGCCGAGCGCCTCGGCGATGACGGTGTCGGCCTGAAGCTCTGCGAGTGCCTCGCGCAACGTGCCGGGTAGCTGCTTGATCTTGCGGCTCGCCAGCTTGGCGGCGTCGAAGTGATAGAGGTTCTCCTCCACCGGCTCGGGCGGCGTGAGCTTGCGCTCGATGCCGTCCAGGCCCGCGGCCAGCATGGCGGCAAAGGCGAGGTACGGGTTCGCCGACGGGTCCGGGCAGCGCAGCTCGATGCGGGTCGAGTTGTTCGAGCCCTTGCTGATCTGCGGGATGCGGATGAGCGCGGAGCGGTTGATGCGCGCCCAGCCTACATACACCGGCGCCTCGTAACCGGGGACGAGCCGCTTGTAGGAGTTCACCAGGGGCGCGAGCACC
>DASQFY010000017.1:0-9462 GCA_035632895.1 Candidatus Dormiibacterota bacterium | reverse complement strand
CCAGCACATGCTCCTCGAGCTGGTGGCCGCCCCCTTGCTGCTGCTTGGCGCGCCGGTGACGCTGGCGCTGCGCGCGTCGGCCCAATCGCTCCGTCGAGGTCTGCTGGTCGTGCTGCACAGCCGGGCCGTGGCGGTCATCTCGTTCCCATTGCTGGCCTGGCTGCTCTTTGCGGCGGTCAACTGGGGCTGGCACCTCAGCTCCCTCTACAACGACGCCCTCGAGAGCGCGCCGCTCCATTACGTCCAGCACGCCTCGTTCCTGGTGGCGGCACTCCTGTTCTGGTGGCCGGTGATCGGCGCCGATCCGTCCCGCTGGCGCCTGCCCTACCCGCTGCGCCTGTTCTACCTCTTCCTGGCCATGCCGCAGAACTCGTTCCTGGGCGTGGCGCTGATGAGCGCGCCGACGGTGCTGTATTCCCACTACCTGACCAACCTGCGGCCGTGGGGACCCAGCGCGCTCGCCGACCAGAGCGTGGGCGGGATCCTGATGTGGGTGGTCGGCGACGTGGTCTTCCTGGTCGCCATGGGCTGCCTGGTGGCCGCCTGGGTGCGGCACGAGGACCGTCGCACCGCCCGGCTCGACGCGAGGCTGGATGCCGAGCTGCAGGCGCGCCGCTAGCCCAGGGGTAGGAAGAGGATGCTATCGACCGCCACCGCGGCGAACAGCAGGGTCAGGTAGCTGATCGAGTAGCGGAACAGACCGATGGCTGCCCGCCCATCGGTCGCGTTGCGAAGGACGCGGACCGCGTACCAGACGAAGGCGCCACCCAGCCCCAGGGCAGCGATGAGGTAGATCAGCCCCATTCCGGCGGCCGGCAGGAGGAGCAGGCTCACGGCGACGAGCAGCACGCTGTAGAGCACGATCTGGCGCGCGGTTTCGGCCTCGCCGCGGACGACTGGCAGCATCGGCACGTTGGCGGCGGCATAGTCGCCTTTGAAGCGCAGCGCGAGCGCCCAGAAATGCGGCGGCGTCCAGTAGAAGACGATGGCGAACAGAACGAGCGCCGGGATCCCGACTGTGCCGGTTACCGCAGCCCAGGCTACCAGCACTGGAACACAGCCGGCAGCCCCGCCGATGACGATGTTCTGGGGTGTCGTCCGCTTCAGCCAGAGGCTGTACACGAATACGTAGAAGGCGATCGCGCTCCCCGCCAGCGCGGCCGACAGCGGGTTCACCGTCACCGTCAGCCAAACCAGAGCGACGATGGATAGGCCGATGCCGAAGGCCAGCGCCTGCGGCGGCTCGACGGCGTGGCTGGGCAGGGGTCGATGCCGGGTGCGGCGCATGATGTCGTCGATGTCGCGGTCGATGAACTGGTTGATCGCGTTCGCCCCACCGGCCGCCAGCGCCCCGCCGATCAGCACCGCCCCGATCAGCCAGATCGAGGGAATCCCCCGCTCGGCGAGGACCATGGTCGGCACTGTGGTGACGAGCAGCAGCTCGATGATCCGGGGCTTGGTGAGGGCCACGTAGGCCCGCAACGCGCGGAGCTTGCGGCCGCTCCCCGCTTGGGTCGGGATGGCGATGTCCCGCACGCCGGCCCCGGCCGGCTCGCGCAGTGCTCGGAGGTTGAGCCAGACCAGGACCGCGAAGAGCGCCGCGCCGACGGCGAGATGCGGCACCACGAAGAGAGCCGACAGGCGGGACCAGACGTTGGCGGCACCCAGCAGCAGCTGCACCAAGATCAGGACCACTGCCGCGGCCGCGAGCCGTCTCGACAGGACGTCGTCCGTCGAGCGGCGAACCGCGCGCGCTATCCAGAGCACCAGACCCAGGACCACCACGGCCATTCCGCGATGCGCGAGCTGGATTCCCTGCTCCGGAACGGTCAGGCTCGGCAGCAGGCCGCCATTCATCAGTGGGAAATCGGGGAATGCGAGCCCGGCATCGTGTCCGGTGACCCACGAGCCGAGCAGCATCTGGACGAAGACGGCGGCCGTGGTCGCCGCGATCAGCGCAGTCGGCC
Organism: Candidatus Dormiibacterota bacterium; assembly: GCA_035632895.1. GTDB lineage: Bacteria > Chloroflexota > Limnocylindria > QHBO01 > QHBO01 > DASQFY01. The sequence goes on along the minus strand of DASQFY010000017.1, from coordinate 7,495 downwards.
CTGCGGCGCGGCGTCCCGGAAGCGGTCCAGACGCCGCTCGATCCGCGATCACAATGGTCATGGCCAGCACCGTCAGCGCCATCGCCAGGTGCGCCGTCACCAGCTCGCGCCGGAGCTGCTGGATGACGACCTGCCCGCCGAGCACGGCCTGGACGATGACCAGCACGCCGGCGAGGACGGCAGCGACGAGGAGCGTGCGATCGCGGCGACGGGCCGTGAAGACGGTGATCAGCGCCACCGCCCCCACCAGCGGCCCAACCGCCAGCGCGGCGACGAGCCGATGACTGTGCTCGATCCAGGCATGCAGGTCGGGCGGCGGCACCCACGCGCCGAAGCAGAGCGGCCAGTCCGGGCAGCCGAGGCCGGAGTCGGTGGCACGCACCAGCCCGCCGACGGCGATGAGCACAAAGGTCGCGATCGACGCGGCGATGGCCAGCTTCGCGAAACGGCTCAATCGGTCCTCCGACGCCACAGGTTGCGGCGCCTGCTGGCAGGGCTGTCAGTCACCCGCGCGATGGACCGCCTGGACGGCGGGCCACGGCATCATACCCAGCCCGCCGAAGGGCGTCACCCGATGAGATCGCGATCGGTAGGCGAGGACTCCAGGGCCCGGGCCAAGCGCCGCTCGGCCGCGCGCGCCTGCGGGACGTGGCGGAGCCCGCGAGGCACCAGCGGCACCAGCCGGCGCGACATGGAGGCGACCCGCCGCATGCCGCGCTCGCGAGCGGGCGACCAGGAGATGCCATAGCCGGCACGGATCGCGGGCGGCATGACCGAGAACGAGATGAGATGAGCCGCATCCCACACGATGCGGGGCGGCAGGCGCGTCGGATACAGGACCGATGGCGCCAACATCCGAGCGGTCGGAGTGACGTGCACATCGCCCCGCTCGACAAGCTCCGTCATCCGGGCGCGGAGCTCAGCCAGGGTGCGTGGCAGGGCGGCTGAAGGGAGTCCGAGCCGGAGCGCGACGCGACGCGCCTCGAGGTGGTAGGCCTCGGCGATCGCCGGCGGCAGCGGCGCGACGTAGCGGTCGTAGACCAGCAGCGCGGTGTCGACCAGCGTGGCGTGGACCCACAGCAGGAGGTCCGGGTCGAGAGCGCGGTAGGGGGCGCCGGTCTCCGGGACGTGGCCGCTGACGGCGGCGTGAATGGCGTTGATGCGCCGGATGGCGCGGTCGGCCCGCGGCGTGGACCCGAAGACGACGGCATAGCTGGCCGTCAACGTGCGACGCAGCCGCGCGAACGGGTCGCTCCGGAAGTCGGAGTGCTGGGCCACGCCGGCAGCCACCGCAGGGTGTGCCAGCTGCATCAGCAGCGCGCAGGTCCCGCCGGCCAGCAGGAGCGCCTCGCGGTCGATCCGCCACGACACGCTGTCGGGGCCGAACAACCCGGCGTCGGCACGCCTCAGGGCCATGCCGCACGGCGCCTTGTGGGCATCGCCCGGAAGAGGAACCCAACCACGAACCCGGCCGCGAAGCCGCCGATGTGGGCCAGGTAGGCCACGCCGCCGCTGTCACTGACCACCGTCGCACCGAACCCGTTCACCAGCTGGACCACGATCCACAGCCCGATCGCCACCAGCGCCGGGACCTGCGTCACGAAGTAGAAGAGCACGACCGTCACCCGGTTGAGCGGGAAGAGGACGAGGTAGGCCCCGAGGACGCCGGAGATCGCGCCGGAGGCTCCCAGCGTCGGGATCGGTGAAGTTGGGTCGCTCCAGATCTGCGCCAGGCTGCCGACCACGCCCGCCCCGAGGTAGGCGACCAGGTATGGGATCCATCCGGCCCGGTGCTCGACGTTGTCGCCGAAGATCCAGAGGAAGAGCATGTTGCCGCCCAGATGCAGCCAGCCGCCGTGCATGAACATGCTGGACAGCAGGGTGAGCTGGATGGGTTCTGGTCCCGGAGCCTGCGGCAGCTGGTACGGCTGGCCGTCGATGGTGATGGGCGAAAACCCGATCAGGTCCATGCCGGTGGTGATCTCGAGCGGCACCGCACTCCAGCCGTACGTGAAGTCGGTGTCGGCGCCTGCCTGCTGGAGCAGCAGGAAGACGACAACGTTGGCAGCGATGAGGGCCAGCGTGACAACCGCCAGGCCGCGCCCGGCCTCGTTTTCGTCGCCGATCGGGAGCATCGGCGTGATGGTAGTCGAGGCATGGCGCTATCGGCGCCGGTCGAGCTGGATGAGCCACGCTTGCCGGTCACCGTTCCTGCTTGCGAGCAGCCGGCAGCCCCACGACGAACGGGCGGCGCGTGCATCGCCCAGCGTCGCCGGCCGGATCTCGGCGGCCACCAGGCCGTGCCGGCAGTAGGCCGACGCGATCAGCTCTGGATCCAGCGTCCGGACACCATGTCGTGCGTCGCCAGCGGCTGCCGAAAGCAGCAGCCGGAGCCGGCCTCCGCGCGCGACCAGCCCGGCGATGCGTGAGGCGATGTCCGGGTCCGCGCCGAGCGCGCCGCGGAGCAGGGAGCCCCACGGAAAGTGAACCGTGACGAGGCCAGCCAGCCCGTCGAGCTCGGCAGGGAGCGACTCCGCGGCAGCCACGATGAAGCGCGCGTTGGGGAGACCTCCGCGGCGCACGGGACGGGAAGCGCGTCGGGAGGCCTCGGCCATGGCGGCATGGCTGGCGTCCACGCCCAGGACGAGCTCGTCGGGCCGCGTGGCCGCCCGGTCGAGCACGAAGTGCCCGTCCCCGGTGCCGAGATCGACTGTCACCGCGGCATGGGCCGCGGCGAGATCGGTCAGTTAGCCGACGTCCACCTCGGTGAGGCGCCGGCCGGTGAGCAGCTGCATGGCCGGATCATACCCGCAGGGCTCAAGCCTGCGCGACGGTCGGTTCGGCCTCGGTCGGGCCCGAATCGGGACCCGGGTTGCGGATGCCCACGCCGTTCACTGCAGCCCCCGCGGCACACAGGAGTGCCGCGGCCAGCATGGCGAGGTGGAAGGCATCGGTCGATGCCTCGCGTGCCGCATCCGCCACGGCCGGATCGGCGGTTGGCTTCGGCCGTGTCAGCGGCTGCACCGCCGTCCGCAGTTCGGGCGCGTTCACGTCGAGGCCGGGCACCTTCGCCGCCAGCGACGGGTAGAACGTGGCCGCGATGACGATGAACAGCACGGCACTGACAAGCGGGGAGCCGACGCGCGAGATCGCGTTGTTGATGGCCGATCCGAGACCCGCGTTGCGCACCGGAATCGAGCTCATCAGCGCCGTCGTGAGCGGTGCCACGAGCAGGGAAATGCCCAGCCCGAAGGCGAGCATGCCGGGCAGGACATCGACCAGGAACCCACCGGGCGGGACGAGTGTCACCGGGTCGACCAGGTCGACGAGCCAGGGCTCGCTGGTCGATGGGATGCGCGCAAACCACAGCAGGCCGGCGGCCATGAGCAACGGGCCGACCGTCAGGAAGAGCCGCGGACCGAGGCGCGCCGACAGCTGGCCCGCCGGCGTTGAGAGGAAGGTGAGCAGGAGTCCCACGGGCAGGCCGATGAGACCCGCTGCTGTCGGGGTGTACCCGAGCGTGCCCTGCATGAAGAGGCCCTGGAAGGTTAGGGTCACATACAGTGCCCCATAGACGACGAAGGTGGAGAGGTTGACGACCGTGAAGTTGCGTGAGCGAAACAGGCTCAGGGGGATGAGAGGGTGCGGACGGACCGCCATCAACCATGGGACGAGGAGAGTGGCGACGGCGCCAATGCCGAGCGCCACGAAGGCGATCGGGTCCTGCCAGTCGCGCTCCTGACCCCGCGTAGCGCCGAAGGCGAGCCCTCCCACGCCCAGGGCGATGACTGCGGCGCCCAGCCAGTCGAAGTCGCCGCTGGCCTGCTCGTCGCGGCTCTCGTCCACCCCAACCGAGGTCGCGTACAGCGCGGCAAGCACCAGCGGCACGTTGATCAGGAAAGCCGCACGCCACGAGACGGACTGGACCAGGAAGCCACCCACCAGTGGGCCGACGATCGTCTCGGCCGAGGTGAGCGCCGCCCACAGGCCGATCGCCCGCCCGCGTTCCTCCCCTGAGAAGGTGGCCGTGATGATCGACAGGCTCCCAGGGACCAGCAGCGCCCCGAACGCGCCCTGCATCAGCCGCGCACCGATCAGCAGCTCCATGGTGGGAGCCAGTCCACAGGCAACCGAGCTGGCGCCGAAGCCGATCAGCCCGACCCGGAACATCCGACGCCGACCGAAGTAGTCGCTGAGCGCTCCCGCGAGGATGAGGAGGGCCGCCAGGACGGCGAGGTAGCCGCTGTTGACGTAGGTCAGCCCTTCGAGGCGACCCACGAAGCTGGTCGGCAGCTCCTGGCCGATGGTCTCCAGCGCCACGTTGACGACCGTGCCGTCGAGGAACACGATCCCCGACCCGAGCACCACGGCGACCATCGTCCACGTGCGCCGGTCCATGGCGCGAAAGCCTAGCAGCCAACCCCGCTCGCCCGGACGCGGGCGTAGGATGGACCGATGAGCGCGGCCACGCTCGATCGGCTGCTGGCCGTCCTGATCGGCGCCCAGCTTCTCACCGGGCTGTTGACCCTTCGTGCCGGGTCGCCACCCACCGCCCCGCTGTTCGTGGTCCACGGCGTGCTCGGCGGCGCGCTCGCAACCGCGGTGGTCCTCAAGCTGCGGCACAGCCTGCCGCGAGCGATCGCGGCGCGACGCTGGGGCGCGATCATGCTCGCGCTCGCGCTCGCGCTCGCCGCCTCCGCTGCGCTGGCCGGCGGCTTCGTCTGGGTAGCATCCGGCCGGATCCTGTCGATTGGCCCATGGACGATTCTGACCATCCACGTCCTGGCGGCGCTGACCCTGGTCCCCATCGCGATCGCCCACCTGGTCCCTCGCCGCTGGCGCGTCCTGCGTCGCCCGCGTCGCCCTGCCGGCACCGCGCTCGTCTCGCGGCGGACGGCCCTCGGGATGGGGGCGCTGGCAGCGGTAGGCGTCGTGGCCTGGGCGGCGAGCAACGCGTTCGACGCGCTCGCCGGCGGGGTCCGCCGCTTCACGGGATCACGATGGCTGCCCGACGGAGGTGTCCCGCCGGCGACCACCTTCTTTGGCGAGGGGACGACGCCGATCGACGTCCAGCGCTGGCGTCTCGCCGTCACCGGGCTGGTCGCTCGGCCTCTCGACCTGTCGCTCGCCGACCTCGCGGGGCTGGGCGAGGTCGAGCGGGATGAGGTTCTCGACTGCACTTCCGGGTGGGCGCTGCGCACAACATGGCGCGGCGTGGCGCTCGGGGACGTGCTCGCGGCCGCGGAGGTCCGCGATGGGGCCACGCGCGTCGTCGTCCGCGCGGTCACCGGTTGGTTCGCCGAGCTGCCGCTCGGAGAGGCGCGCTCAGCCTTGCTGGCGACCGGCGTTGCCGGCGAGGCCCTCCGGCACGGCAACGGCGCTCCGTGCCGGCTGGTGGCACCGGATCGCCGCGGGCTGGAATGGGTGAAGTGGGTCGGCGAGATCGAGGTGGCTTGACGCGGGCTAGAGCGGCTTGAAATGGGCGGTGAAGTGACGCAGCGCCGAGGGCTGCTCCACGATCCGGTAGCCCCGCAGCTGGTCCGCGCGCTGCGCCACCCAGCGGATCACCTCGATCACGTAGTCGACGTGCGACTGGGTGTAGACCCGCCGCGGGACGGCGAGGCGCACCAGCTCCATCTCGGCGGGCACCTCGGTGCCATCAGGATGGAGTCCGAACATGACGGTGCCGATCTCGCACGATCGGATCCCTCCCTCGCGGTAGAGGGCGACGGCCAGTGACTGGCCGGGGTATTGAAGGGGCCCGATGTGCGGCAGCAGGGCCGCGGCATCGATGTATACCGCATGGCCGCCGATCGGTCGCACGCAGGGCACGCCCGACTCCACGAGCGCCTCGCCCAGGTAGGCGGTCGACGTGATGCGGTAGCGCAGGTAGTCCTCGTCGACCACCTCGCGCAGCCCCTGCGCAATCGCCTCCAGGTCGCGCCCCGCCAGGCCGCCGTAGGTCGGGAAGCCTTCGGTCAGGATCAGCAGGTTACGGGCGGCATCGGCCCATCCGTCGTCGTTCATCGCCAGCCAGCCCCCGATGTTCGCGATGGCATCCTTCTTGGCCGACATGGTCATGCCGTCGGCCAGCGACGCCATCTCGCGCACGATTTCCGGGATTGATCGGTCCTGCTGGCCGGGCTCACGCTGCTTGATGAACCAGGCGTTCTCGGCGAAGCGGCAGGCGTCCAGGAAGAGTGGCAGGCCGTAGCGGTCGCAGATCGCCCGCACGGCGCGCAGGTTCTCCAGGCTGACCGGCTGCCCGCCCCCCGAGTTGTTGGTGACCGTCATCATCACCAGCGGCACGCTCTGTGGGCCGCGTTGCGCGATGAAGGCATCCAGCGCATCGGTATCCATGTTGCCCTTGAACGGATGGATGACCGATGGGTGCCTACCCTCCTCGATGACGAGGTCGACCGCCTCTGCGCCGGTGAACTCCACATTCGCGCGGGTGGTATCGAAATGCGTGTTGGACGGGACCGCCTTGCCCGGCCCGGCCACGACGCTGAAGAGGATCTTCTCGGCGGCCCGGCCCTGGTGGGTGGGGATCACGTGCTTGAAGGGAAACAGCTCGGTGACCGATGCCAGGAAGCGGAACCACGACGGCGAGCCGGCGTAGCTCTCGTCGCCGCGCTGGATCCCGGCCCACTGCTCCGCCGACATGGCGCCCGTCCCGGAGTCGGTGAGCAGGTCGATCATCACGTCGGCGGCGTGCAGGTTGAAGAGGTTGTAGCCTGCCTCGCGCAGGTGCGCGTCGCGTTCCTCGACCGTCGTCAGCCGGATCGGCTCGACGCTCTTGATGCGAAACGGCTCGATGATCGTCTTCCAGCGCTCCACGCGGCGACTCTACATGGCGCGGCCGTGACAGGAATGGAGGAGAAGGACGATGCCTGGATGGGAGTCCCTGGGCGGTACGCTGGCCTCCGCCCCGGCGGTCACCAGCTGGGCCGCGAACGAAATGCAGGCCTTCGCCATCTTTGAGGATGGCCAGCTGTGGGACACCTACTGGGACGGCGAAGCGTGGCACGAGTGGCATGCGCACGGCGGCGACCTCGTCGGTGATCCCGCAGCCTGCTCCTGGGGAGCCGACCGGATCGACCTCTTCGCCCGGGGGCGTGACGGTTGGCTGTGGCACCGCTGGTATGAACCTGCCGGCTGGCAGCCGTGGGAGCGGTTGGCGGCCGAGGTGGGCTCTGACCCAAGCGCCTGTTCGTGGGCGCCCGGTCGGCTGGACGTCTTTGTCCGCTCACCGGGCGGCGAGCTGGTGCACGCCGCCTGGGATGGACACGCCTGGTCCTTCTGGACAGGCGACTAGATGCGCGACTAGATGCGCGACCTCGTAGACCGGCTCGCCCCCCTGCTCGCCGCCCTTCCCGTCGCGCTCGAGCGCACGGTTCGGACGGCAGTGGGCCCGGTATCGGGCTGGAGGTGGCTGGCCCCGGGGCTCCCGTTGCTGCTGTCGGTCGCGGTGGCGGCCGGCGTCGCTGCGCTC
>DASQFY010000016.1:0-5523 GCA_035632895.1 Candidatus Dormiibacterota bacterium | reverse complement strand
GCTCGCGCTCGCCGGACTGATGGTGGTGGCGGCCACCGCGATCGAGGCGCCCGGGCTGCTGCTGGTGGCCGCCGTCACGCTGGCATACGCGTCGCTCACCCGCCTCTGGACGCGCTACGGCATGCGCCGCGTCGAATATCGGCGCGAGGTCGGGGCCTCGCGGGCGGTCGCCGGCGACAGTCTGCCGCTGGACGTCACGATCTGGAACCGCAAGCCCCTGCCGCTACCCTGGGTGTCGGCGGACGACGTGGTCACCGATGGGTTGACCATCCGCGAACGCCCGAACCTCGACCGCGACACGGAGCGCATCGGCGGCCGGATCCTGCACAACGCCTGGGCGCTGGCCTGGTATGAGCGCGTGATCCGCCACTTCCACCTCGATGACCTGCGCCGCGGCGTCTACGAGTTCGGGCCGGTGCGGGTCCGCATCCGCGACATCCTCGGTCGCGACGCGGTTGCCGACGAGCTGGAGCTGCCGGCCACCCTGGTCGTCTCACCGCGAACGGTGCCCGTCCGGCGCCGTCCGGCCGACACCGCGCCGATCGGCGACAGACGCGCGCGGCGTTCCCTGTTCGCCGACCCGGCGCTCTACGGCGGGGTGCGTCCCTTTCAGGCGGGTGACTCGCTGCGCCGCGTGCACTGGCGAGCGACGGCGCGCCTCGGTGCGCCGGTCAGCCGCCGCTATGAGCCGGCGCGCGGGCGGGAGGTGGTGATCGCGCTCGACGTGCAGACGATCGAGGGGCCGCACTGGGAGCTGACCTACGACGAGCCCGACTTCGAGGGCCTGTGCGTTGCCGCAGCCTCTCTCGCCCGGGAGCTGCTGGCTGACGGCGCGTCGGTGGGCGTGGCGGCCGCGAGCTTCACCGGAACACCGCAGCGCTTCGCCTGGCTCGCCCCGCAGGCGTCCACCACCCAGCTGGCGCGCGTCGGCGCGCTGCTGGCGCATATCGGCCCGCTCAGCTCCGGTCCCTTCGGCGGGATGCTCACCTGGCTGACGCGCCGCGTCGCGCCCGGTGCCACGATCGTGGTCCTGTCGGTGCGCGATCCCCGCGGCCATCTGCCCGCGTTACGCCGGATGGCGCGCAGCGGGTACGCGGTTGAGCTGATTGCCGGCGGCGACCAGGCGACGCGCCACGCCGCCACGGCCCGCGGAGCCGGCATCCGGGCCAGCGCCGGCAGCCTGACCCCGGACTGGGAGCGCGCCGATGCGTTCGTCCTGGGCGGCTAACCGCCTCCTTCCGACCCTCCAGGTCGTGGCTGAGGGCAGCTGGCTGGCGGTCGTCTACGCCGCCCTGCAGGCCCTGGCCGGGGCACCGGCCTGGCTCGGCCCGATCGAGCTGGGCGTGATGGCGTGGGCCGGCATGGCCTGGGGGCGCCGCCGGCGCTGGACCAGCCCCGCCGCCGAGGCGCTCGGCCTGCCGCTGCTGGCGCTGGCGGCCGGGGCCATCGGCTGGCTGCTCGCGCCGGAGGTCCGCTCCCTCCTCGCCGACGGCGAGCTGCTCGCCGCGCTCGGCCAGCACGGGCCGGGCTGGCTGGCGGCCATCGCTTTCTGGCGCGGCGAGATGCACCGGTCCGCAGAGGACGACGACGCGCTCCAGGACCAGCTGCTGCGCTGGGGAATACCCGGCCTGGCCATTCCCTGGGCGCTGGGCCACGGGCTGTCGAGCGGGCAGGTCGAGGCCGATTTCACGGCTGCCGCCTTCGTGGGGACCGTCTTCTTCGCCGGCTCGGCCTTCATGGCGATGGGGCTGGCGCGGCTGGAGGCGGTACGCGCCTCGACCGGCAGCGATTGGCGCTCGAACCGCTCGTGGCTGGTGCTCGTGGTTGGCGTGGCCATCGGGTTGACGGTCGTCGCCATCCCGGCCGGCGCGTTCCTGGGCGTGCCGGCGCGCAGCCTGCTGGTCGCGCTGCTTGGCCCGCTCCAGACGATCCTCCTGCTTCTGCTGCTCCTGGCCACACCGATCATCCTGATCGCGGCCGGGGTTGCCGAGCTGATCCAGCCACTGTTGCCAGAAGGCTTCGGCCTGGGCGATATCCAACTCCCCGACTTCTTCACGGCGGATCCGCGCCAGGCGACCAGTGGCGTGCCAACCGTCGTGTTCTACCTGATCGTGGGCTCCCTGCTCGTCCTTGAGCTGGCAGTCTTGGCGCTGGTGCTGTGGGTGCGCTGGCAGGAACGGCGCAAGATGCGCGCCGCCCTGGCCGATCCGTTCGAGGAGCGATCGATCGTGATCCCCGCCGCCCAACCGACCACCTCGCCGGTGCCGCCGCCCTCGCGCGGCAAGCGGCGCCTCCGGTCCGATGACCCGACGGGCGCATACCTCGCCGCCCTGGACTCGCTGGCGCGCGACGGCCGTTGGGCTCGCCGACCGACCGAAACGCCGGCTGCGCACGTGACGCGCGCTCGGGGTGAGGGCATGGTCGACGCTTCCCTGGGACGGCTGGCGTCCGCCTACCAACTGGTCCGTTACGGCGGCCTGCGGCTCGGTGGTCGCGAGACGAGGCGCGCGACCCCTCGGCTGGCGGCGCTGCGCCGCCGCCTCCGAAGGTCGGATTGAGGCCGGCGGCGACATCGGTCTTGCTAGACCTCTTGACAATGCCGTTGTCAATGTTTAGGGTATCGCCACGTTCCTCGTCACGGAGCGCGAAGGACGTTTGAACATGCCGAATGCGAACCGATACAACCCACCCACGCAGGTCGAATCCTCGACCAGTGGCAACCCGTCCGCGTGAGCTTCCCGCTGCGCGGCGGACCCAGCGATCGGAGCGAGCCATGAGGTCGCTCCGCGACGCGAACCGGCCGCGCTACTTCATCAGCATCGCCGCCGAGCTGGCGAGCGTGCACCCCCGCACCCTGCGGATCTACGAGGAGGAGGGCCTCCTCTGCCCGCAGCGGCGCAACAACCTCCGGCTCTACTCGGAGGCCGATATCCAGCGGGTGCGTATCATCCGCTTTCTCACCCGACGCCAGGGGGTGAACCTGGCGGGCGTCAAAGTCATCCTCCAGCTCGAGGCGCTTGGCAAGATCCGCGTCTACGACCTGTTCGATGGAGATGATGTCGAGCGTTTCGTCGAGGAGGGCGAGCCGGAGGAGCCGGCCGCCGCCAGCCTCGACCGAAGGGACAGATGACACAGCGATGAACGACGACATTCACGAGAACGGCAACGGCGCCGACGGCGCAGCCGAAGATGAGACGACCAACGAGCGCGAGGCGCGCGACCTGGAGCCGATCCAGGTCCTGCCATTGGTGGCCCTGCGCGACACGGTGATCTTTCCCGAGATGATCGTGCCGCTCCAGGTCGGCCGCGACCGCAGCGTCAAGGCCCTGGACCGTGCGGTACGCACCTCCCAGCCGGTTGCGCTCATCACCCAGCGTTCGCCCGACACGGAGGAGATCTCGACTGTCGACGAGCTGTACGCGATCGGCACGCTCGCCAAGATCGCCCAGGTCATCCGCCTCCAGGACGGCACCATCCGCGCGATCGTGCAGGGTCAGCGTCGCATCCGGCTGCTCGACCTGGTCCAGACCGAGCCGCACCTCGAGGCGCGGGTCGAGCTGATTGAAGACGCGCAGCCCAAGACGCTGGAGGTCGAGGCCCTGATGGCCTCCGTCCAGAGTCAGATCGAGCAGTACGTGACCTCGGGTGCATCGGTGCCGCCGGAGGTGGCGGTCGCGGCCCGGAACATCAGCGATGGCGGCCTGCTGGCCGACATGGTGGCCTACAGCCCGGATATGAACACCGAGCTGCGTCAGGAGCTGCTCGAGACAATCGACGTGGCCGACCGGCTGCGCGCAGTGAGCCAGTTCCTGGCCAAGCAGATCGAAGTGCTCGAGCTCAAGGGCAGGATCCAGAGTGAGGTCAAGTCCGAGATGGACAAGACCCAGCGCGAGTACATCCTGCGCGAACAGATGAAGGCGATTCAGAAGGAGCTGGGCGAGGACGATCCGGCCGTCGCCGAGGCCACCGAGCTGCGCAAGAAGGTCGAGGAGTCGGCCATGCCGGACGAGGTCAAGGAGAAGGCCCTCAAGGAGGTTGATCGCCTCGGGCGCATCCCGTCCGCCTCGCCGGAGCAGGGCGTCATCCGCACCTACGTGGACTGGCTGGTGAGCCTGCCCTGGGGCATCGAGACGGCCGACGACCTGGACCTGGCCGAGGCCGAGAAGGTCCTGAACGAGGATCACTACGGCCTCGAAAAGCCGAAGGAGCGGATCGTCGAGTACATGGCCGTCCGCAAGCTGGCCGAGAAGATCCGCAGCCCCATCCTGCTGTTCGTCGGCCCGCCCGGCGTGGGCAAGACCTCGTTGGGACGGAGCATCGCCCGCGCCATGGGACGCAAGTTCGTCCGCATGAGCCTGGGTGGCATCCACGACGAGGCCGAGATCCGCGGCCATCGGCGCACTTACATCGGCGCGCTCCCCGGCCGGGTGATCCAGTCCATCAAGACGGCCGGCAGCGCGAACCCGGTCTTCATGCTCGACGAGATCGACAAGGTGGGCATGGACTTCCGCGGCGACCCGTCATCGGCCCTGCTTGAGGTGCTCGACCCGGAGCAGAACTTCAGCTTCCAGGACAACTACCTGGAGGTCCCCTTCGACCTCTCGAAGGTGCTCTTCATCGCCACCGCCAACATGCAGGACACCATCCCGTACGCCCTGCGTGACCGCATGGAGGTCATCCAGCTGCCCGGCTACACGCAGCTCGAGAAGCTGCGCATCGCGCAGCGCTTCCTGATGCCGAAGCAGCTCGAGAACCACGGCCTCAGCACCGAGCGGCTGGAGATCACCGAGCCTGCCATGGTGCGGCTGATCCAGGCCTTCACCAAGGAGGCCGGCGTCCGCAACCTGGAGCGCGAGATCGCCAACGTATCGCGCAAGGTGGCGCGCAAGGTGGCGGACGACGCCACCATCAAGATTGTGGTCGAGCCGGACCAGCTGGAGGACTACCTCGGCCCGGCGCGCTTCGACTACGGCGAGCTGGACGCGGAGGACCAGATCGGCATGGCCACCGGCCTGGTGGTGAGCGACGCCGGTGGCGACATCGTGCAGGTCGAGGCGACCCGCATGGACGGCAAGGACGACTTCATCCTGACCGGCCAGCTGGGCGACGTGATGAAGGAATCGGCGCGGGCCGGGATGTCGTACATCCGCGCGCGCACCAAGCTGCTCGGCATCGACCCGACGACGTTCGAGAAGCAGACGATGCACATCCACGTTCCGGCCGGGGCGACCCCCAAGGACGGACCGTCCGCGGGCGTCACCATGGCCACCGCGATGGCCAGCCTGCTCACCGGCAAGCCGGTGCGCCGCGACCTGGCGATGACCGGGGAGATCACCCTGCGTGGCCGGGTGCTGGCGATCGGCGGGCTCAAGAGCAAGCTGCTGGCGGCCCACCTGGCGGGTGTCAAGACGGTCCTCATTCCGAAGCGGAATGAGAAGGACCTCGTCGACGTGCCGCAGGAGATCCGGGACCAGCTGCGCATTGTCGGAGTTGAGACCATGGACGAGGTGTTGGCCGAGGCCC
>DASQFY010000015.1:0-20137 GCA_035632895.1 Candidatus Dormiibacterota bacterium | reverse complement strand
GGCGAAGCGCGCGCGCTCATCGGCAAGCAGGTGCTCGACGCGTGCTCGGTCGACCTCGGTCATGGCTCCTCCGCGGGTGTCGGCAGGCGGCTTGCAGCACAATAGCGGCGAGATAACCCCTGCATATTCCCCACGGGGAGAGGAGACCCATGCTGACCCTTCGTTCGCTGCTGCGCCCCTCGCGGCGCGTTCATGCCCACTGCGACATCCCGTGCGGCATCTACGATCCTGAACAGGCCCGCATCGAGGCGGAGTCGTGCCTGCGCATCATCGAGAAGCACGATGCCAGCGACGACACGCTCTTCCGGAACCGATGCATCCATGTCAAGGAGGAGCGCGCCGAGCTGGTCAAGCATCATCTCGACGTCCTGTGGCACGACTACTTCAAGCCGGAGCACCTCCAGAAGTATCCGGACCTGCATGACACCTTCTGGAAGGCGACCAAGCAGGCCTCGAAGGTGAAGCAGTCCCTCGACACCGCGGCCGCCACCGAGCTCCTGTCGATGATCGACACCATCGACGACATGTGGAAGGCCACCGGCGGTCTCGAGAAGACGCGGGTGAACGGCCGGCCTTCCTGACCTGGCAGGACCGATGTCCCCGCCGCGTATCCGCCTGCCGCTGATCGCCATGCTGGTCGGGGCGGCCGGAACGCTCGCCGCCGGGGCGGCGGCTCGCCGCTGGCTCGACGCGGTCGAGGTGCGGGGCAGCTCGATGGCTCCGACTCTGCTCCCCGGGGATCGGCTCCTCGTCGAATCGTCGACCTATGCGCGGCGCATTCCGCGCCTCGGCGAGCTGGTGCTGGCGCCCGATCCACGACAACCCGCGCGCGAACTGGTCAAACGCGTCGCCGCAATCGATGCGGCCGCCGGCACGCTCGAGCTGCGCGGTGACGCGGCCCGCGCAAGCACCGACTCGCGCGTCTTCGGGACGGTGCCGATCGCCGCCGTGCGCTGGCGCGTGCTAGCCCGCTACTGGCCGCTGCCGCGGCTGCATCGGTAGACGCCATCGCCGGGGGCGATGTCCGGCACCAATGACGCTGCTCCGGCACCGGTATATTGCGGCGGGCGATCATGCAGGGCCGTACCGCGTCTTTCAGTGCTCCTGGATCGCTACCGGCGATATCTGATCCAGGCCCTACCCGCAAAGTGCCGCGACGGCCTCGACACACGCATCCCGCTCGGCGGGGAGCATCTCGACCACCCCTCCCGCCTCAGCGGCGACGAGCCACTCGGCCCCAGCCGTGGGGCGCACCGCGATCCGGGCCTCGGGAGCCCGATGGCGGAGGAAGCTCACAACCGGACCCAGACCGGCGTCGCCGTACTCCTGCCGAATTGCGCCGGTATCGACCACCACCAGATCTGGCTGGCGGAGGATGACCGCCTGGTGCAGCCGAGCCGCGTCGTTGTAGAAGAAGGCGAGGGCACCGAGCAGCCGCCCGTCGAGCGCAGACGCCAGATCGCGGTCGCGCGTCAGGCAATAGAGCAGGTCCTCGGATCGGGTCGCCTCCACTGATGAGAGCGTAGCATCGGCCTCGCGCGGGGCGAGCGCTACAATTCCGGGTCCATGGCGACCACCACTCCCGCGCGGCGTCGTGCCGCACGCGATCTCATCGCGCCTCGCCACCAGGCACTCGGCAGCCTGCTGGGCCGCGTCTGGGCGGTCGACCAGGTTGGGGTCGAGGAGCGTGCCGCATCGCTCGCCAAGCGCAGCATCAAGCGCGAGGCGAAGCTGTGGGCGCTCGACCTGGCGATCCGGATGATGGACCTCACCACCCTGGAGGGGAAGGACACGCCCGGCAAGGTGCGCGCCCTCGCCGGCAAGGCGCGTCGCCCGGATCCCACCGATCCGAGCATCCCCAGCGTGGCCGCCCTGTGCGTCTACCCGAGCATGATCGCGACCGCCAAGGAGGCCCTTCGCGGGTCGAGCGTGAAGGTCGCGTCCGTGGCGACGTACTTCCCATCGGGCCAAACGGGGCTCGAGGTGAAGCTCGCTGACGTTCGCGGCGCTATCGAGCTGGGCGCGGACGAGATCGACATGGTCATGGATCGCGGCGCCTTCCTCGCGGGCGAGTACGCGAAGGTCTTCGACGAGATCGTGGCGGTCAAGGAGGCCTGCGGCGAAACCCACCTGAAGGTGATCCTGGAGACCGGCGAGCTCGAGACCTACGACAACGTGCGGCGGGCATCGGTCCTGGCCATGGCGGCGGGAGCCGACTTCATCAAGACCAGCACCGGCAAGGTGGAGCCGGCGTCCACGCTGCCGGTCACCCTGGTCATGCTCGAGGCGATCCGCGACTTCTACCAGCAGACCGGACGGGCGGTGGGTATGAAGCCCGCCGGCGGGATCCGCACCGCCAGGGAGGCGATCTCATATCTCACCGTCCTGTATGAGACGCTAGGCCCGGACTGGATGACCCCCGAGCGCTTCCGCTTCGGCGCCAGCTCCCTCCTCAACGACGTGCTGATGCAGATCCGCAAGGAACGCACCGGCCGGTACTCGGGCAGCGACTACTTCACCCTCGACTGAGTATGGCCTCACGCCCGAGCGCCGCCCGGCGTTCCATGGGTGTGCATCTGCCGCCGTTCCAGGCGCTCGTCGACGCCCACGCGGCCGAGCTGCATCGGTTCCTGGTCGCCTCGGTGGGTCGCGATCAGGCTGAGGATTGCCTTCAGGAGACCCTGCTCTCGGCGCTGCGTGCTTATCCGCGGCTGCGGCACGGCGACAACCTGCGGGCGTGGCTCTACAAGATCGCCCATCGCAAGGCGACCGATGCCGTCCGTCGCATCGTGCGGCGTCCTCCACCCGGCGACCTGGACGCCCTGCCGGCGGCGGCGGAGCCATCGGTCCCGGCGCACGAGCCGTCCGACGACGACGTCTGGCTGATGGTGCGCGTGCTGCCGGCGAAGCAGCGGGCGGCGGTTGTCCATCGGTTCGTGCACGACCTTGACTACCGCTCGATCGCCGAGCAAATGGGGACGACCGAAGAGGCGGCACGCCAGAACGTGAGTGCCGGACTGCGCCGCATGCGCAAGGAGATGGACCGATGACCGAGCTCGAAGACCAACTGCGCAGGTCAGTGGCGGGACCGATCGACCCCGAGCGCGTCGCATCGCGGCTCGCCAGGCGGGCAGCCGATGCCGGCCTGCTCGACGTTGCGTATGCGCGGATGGACTCGCCGCTCGGCGAGCTGCTGGTCGCCGTCACCCGGAGGGGCCTGGTGCGGGTGGCGTACGAGGACGAGCCGGAGGACGAGGTGCTCGCCGAGCTGGCGGATCGCGTCAGTCCTCGCGTGCTGCGGGCGCCGCAGCGAACCGATGCGGTGCGCCGCGAGCTCGCGAGCTACTTCGCCCGTCGCCGGCGCGGCTTCGAGACGCGTGTCGACTGGACGCTGGTGCGCGGATTCGCACGGGGGGTGCTGAGCGCCACCGCCGCCGTGCCGTATGGCGAGGTCACCACCTACAGCGCGATGGCGGCCGCCGCCGGATCGCCGCGCGCCTACCGCGCGGCGGGCAACGCGCTCGGCTCGAACCCGATCCCCATCGTGGTGCCGTGCCATCGCGTGCTCCACGCGGATGGCGGCCTCGGCGGCTATGCCGGCGGCCTCGACCGCAAGCGCCACCTGCTGGCGCTCGAGGGCGTCCTGCCGTCGGTGCGATAATCGGCGGGTCATGACGCTCACCAAGAAGCCTTCCGCCCCGCCTGCACCCGCGTCGTGGGGCCTTGCGGCGAGTGGCAAGGTCCCGTGGGAGTATGCGGCCGCGCCGGAGTCGACCGACCACATCACGATCCGCCCGGAGTACGGGCTGTTCATCGACAACGAGTTCGCGCCCAGCCGACCGAAGGCCACCTTCCAGGTCATCAACCCCGCCACCGAGGACCGCCTCGCCAGGGTCGCCAAAGCGTCGAAGGCCGATGTCAACCGGGCCGTGACCGCCGCCCGCCGCGCCTACACGTCGACCTGGTCTCGCCTCCCCGGCCGCGAGCGGGCGAAGTACCTGTATCGCATCGCGCGGATCATGCAGGAACGCTCCCGTGAGTTCGCGGTGGTCGAGACCATGAACTCGGGCAAGCCGATCAAGGAGAGCCGCGACGTCGATGTGCCGCTCGCCGCGGCCCATTTCTTCTACTACGCCGGCTGGGCCGACAAGCTCGACTACGCGTTTCCGGGTCGCACTCCAAGTTCGCTCGGCGTGGCGGCGCAGGTGATCCCCTGGAACTTCCCGCTGCTGATGCTCGCCTGGAAGATCGCCCCCGCGCTCGCCGCCGGCAACACCGTCATCCTCAAGCCGGCCTCGACCACGCCCCTCTCCGCCTACCTGTTCGCTGACGTCGTGCGTCAGGCCGAGCTGCCGCCGGGGGTCGTGAACATCATCACCGGACCCGGCGAGATCGGGATGGAGCTGGTCACCCACCCGGACGTCAACAAGGTGGCTTTCACCGGCTCCACCGCGGTCGGCAAGATGATCGCCCGCGCCGTGTCGGGATCGCACAAGAAGCTGACCCTCGAGCTCGGCGGCAAGGCGGCGAACATCGTCTTCGATGATGCTCCGCTCGACCAGGCGATCGAGGGCATCATCAACGGGATCTACTTCAACCAGGGCGAGGTCTGCTGCGCCGGCTCGCGCCTGTTCGTGCAGGAATCCGTCTACGAGCCGCTGCTCGACAAGCTGAAGGCGCGCCTTGGCACGCTGCGGGTGGGGGATCCGCTCGACAAGAACACCGACGTTGGGGCGATCAATTCGGCGGGACAGCTTGCCAAGGTGCAGGAGCTCGTGCAGTCCGGCATCGATGAAGGGGCCGAGATCTTCCAGCCCGACTGCGAGCTGCCCACCCGCGGCTTCTTCTTCCGCCCGACGCTATTCACGGGGGTGAGCCAGAGTCATCGGATCGCGCAGGAGGAGATCTTCGGCCCGGTTCTGTCGGTCCTCACGTTCCGCACGCCAGAAGAGGCGGTCGAGAAGGCAAACAACACGCCGTACGGCCTGTCGGCCGGGGTCTGGACCGAGAAGGGGAGCCGCATTTTCAAGATGATCGCGGCGATGCGGGCGGGCGTGGTGTGGGCCAACACCTTCAATCGCTTCGACCCGACCTCGCCGTTCGGCGGCTACAAGGAGTCAGGTTACGGGCGCGAGGGCGGCCTGCACGGTTTGGCCGCCTACCTCGATCTGTCACCCAATGGCACGAACGGCCGATGAGCCCACGCGCCCGCCCAACCGCCACCCGTCGGGCCACAAGGGCACGCGCATCGGTCCTGGACGCGCGCGCACCCGCTCCGCTGGCCACCACGAACGGGGCCGGGACGGCGGGCGACCGCCTCGGCGTGCGCAAGACCTACAAGCTGTACATCGGCGGCGAATTCCCGCGCACTGAGTCGGGCCGGGCATACGAGATCTTCGACGCGAGGGGCCGGCCGCTGGCCAACGCCTGCCGCGGCACGCGCAAGGACATCCGCGACGCCGTTCGGGCGGCGCGCACAGCGCTCGAGGGCTGGTCCTCGAAGACCGCCTTCAATCGTGGCCAGGTCCTGTATCGGATCGCAGAGCTGATGGAGGGCCGGCGCGACCAGTTCGTCGCCGAGGTTATGCTCGCCGAGGGCGTCGGCCGGCGCCGCGCCACCCGGCTGGTCCACGCCGCCATCGATCGCTGGGTGTGGTATGCCGGCTGGGCCGACAAGTTCAGCCAGCTCGTCGGCACCGTCAACCCGGTGGCCGGCAGCTACTTCAACTTCAGCGTCCCCGAGCCGACCGGGGTGGTCGGCGTCATCGCGCCCGAGGGATCGAGCCTGCTCGGGCTTGTCAGCCGACTGGCGCCGGTCATCGTGTCGGGCAACTGCGCCGTCGTCATCGCCTCGGAGACGCGACCGCTACCAGCGGTCACCCTTACTGAGGTGCTGGCCACTTCAGACGTGCCCGGTGGCGTGGTCAACCTCATCACCGGCCTGCGACGCGAGCTCGTTCAGCATCTCGCCGGCCACATGGACGTCAACGGGCTGGACGCCTTCGGCCTCGAGCCGAGCCAGGGAGCCGCCATCGAGGAGCTGGCCGTCGAAAACGTCAAGCGTCTCGTCCGTCCGCCGTCGGAGGGCGCGGACGCGATCGACTGGCTAAGTGATCGCGCCCAGTCGCCCTACCTGATCGGCGAGTTCACCGAGACGAAGACGGTCTGGCATCCCATCGGCGCCTAGGGCTGCCCAGCGGTTGGAGGCAGCCAGGCGGCTGCGCCGTTACAGGCGGAGCACCGCGGGCGGCGGTGATTCTAGACCGATAGGCCCGCCGACGGAACCCCTGGCGTCGCACTCGGGGCGACGGCCCCGGCCCTGGCTCGAGCCCGATGCGCAGCCACCTTGGCCTGGTTGCCGCAGGTGCGCATGTCGCACCAGCGTCGGCGGCCAGTGGGGGAGCGGTCGATGAAGAGGTAGCGGCAACCCTCATTGGCGCAGATCCGCAGGCGTTCCGGAGCGTCGTCAGCCAGGAAATGGGCGAACGAGCTGGCGATCGTGGCGCGTGCCTGGTCCAGCCGATCGCCCACCTGGGCGACGGCATACCGGGTGCCGCCCGGCTGGCGACTCAGCTGGTGGTAGTGCAGCCCGTGGCGCAGGATGTGGTTCAGTTCGGTCACGCGGCCCGGATCCGGCTCCCCACCCTCCGCCAGCTCCTCCGCGACGCCGTGCAGCACGTCCCGCAGGTGTCGGAAGCGATCCAGGCGATGGATTGCCTCGTCGGAGTCTCGCCGCAGGCGTGCGGCCTCAGTGGCGCGCGCGCGACCGCTGATCAGCCCTCGGTCGCGGAGCCAGGCGAGCAGCGCGTCGATGTCGGGGAGCTTCTCGTCAGGGGTTCCGCGGGTGTACTCGAGCGTGTTCGCGAACGCGACGAACAGCTCCTCCTCCTGCTCGGGCTCCGGAATCGTCTCGTGTCGGCTGGCCGTCATGTAACCATTATATGCGCCTTGACAAGTTACAGACAATGACCTACTATTCCCTTGTAACCGGTGAATTCTATGAGACAAGTTACGCAGAAGAACAGTGAGGCAGCCATGAGCCGCGGAACGACATACCTGAGCCTGCTCGCGGCGCTGCGGCAGGAAGAGCTACTGGAGGAGGCCCGGCGACGCCGACGCTCGAGCGACGTGATCCGTCGGCGACGCGGGCAGACGCTGGCCAGTCGTATCGGTCGCATCCTCCGACCCAAGCGCTGAGCCCCGCCGCAGGCCTCGGCCAACGGCCCGGACCCCGATGAGGGGCCGGGCCGTTTTTCGCGCCCGTAGAATGCTCAGCAATGCCTCGACCCCGGGCCGCGTCGCGATCGGACGACGCGGTGGTCACCAACGCCGAGCTGGCACGCGTCTTCAGGGAGATCGGCGACATGCTCGAGATCATGGGGGAGGTGGTCTACAAGGCCGTCGCCTACCGCCGCGTAGCTGACGCCGTAGAGCGATACCCTGACGACGTCGCCGCCCTCTACCGTCGCGGCACGCCCCCGAAGATCCCAGGCGCCGGTCCGGCGCTGTCCACCAAGCTGGCCGAGCTGGCGGAGACCGGCGAGCTGGGCTACCACCAGAAGCTGCGGGCGCAGGTTCCCGACGGCCTGCTCGACATGCTGCGGGTGCCGGGCGTGGGGCCACGCACCGTGAAGCAGCTGCACGGCGAGCTCGGGATCGACTCGGTGGACGCGCTGCGCGCAGCCGCGGCCGACGGGCAGCTGCGCGGCCTGAAGGGCCTCTCGCAACGAACCGAGGAGAATATCCTCGCCGGCATCACCCGTCTTGAGACAACGGACGGACGCCTGCTGCTGCACGAGGCGGATGCGCTGGTGGCGGGCCTGCTGGCTCGCCTGCGCGAGGTGCCGGGGGTCAAGCGTCTGGAGCCCGCTGGATCGCTCCGTCGTCGATCCGCCACCATCGGCGACCTCGACCTGCTGGCCGCGACCGACGACCCGGCCGCCTTGATCGCAGCGCTCGACGGTCTGCCGGAGGTGGGGCTGATCCTCTCGGCCGGCATCGACAAGTCGAGCATCGTGCTCGGCAGCGGCACACAGGTGGACCTGATGGTGTGCTCCCCCGCGGCGTGGGGCACCCACCTGGTCCATTTCACCGGCAATAAGGACCACAACGTCGCGCTACGCGGCATGGCGCTCGATCGCGGCCTGTCCCTCTCCGAGAAGGGCTTCAAAGTGGTCGAGACGGGCGAGCTCCTGCTCGACGCGACCGAGGAGGACGTCTATGAGCGGCTCGGCCTGCCCTGGATTCCGCCGGAGCTGCGCGAGGACGAGGGAGAGATCAAGGCCGCCCTGACCGGCCGCCTGCCAGAGCTTGTGACGCTCGACCAGGTGCGTGGCGACACGCACGTGCATTCGGACTGGACCGATGGCGTCGACTCCATCGAGGACATGGCTCGCGCGGCACGGGCGCTGGGGCGCGATTGGATGGTCCTCACCGATCACTCGCCGTCCCTCGGGATCACCCGGGGTCTGACCCCCGAGCGCATCGAGGAGCAGCGCGCCGAGCTGGCGCGGCTCAACACCGAGCTCTCGCCATTCCGCATCCTGCACGGCACCGAGATGGAGATCCGCGCCGACGGAACGCTCGACTACCCGGATGAGCTGCTCGCGCGCTTCGACCTGGTGTTGGCATCGGTCCATACCGCGCGGAGCCAGTCCAGCGAGCAGCTCACCGGTCGGACGCTGGCTGCGATCGAGAACCCGCACGTCAACGTGATCGCGCATCCGACCGGCCGCATCGTGAACCGTCGCGACCCGGTCGTCCTCGACTGGCCACGCGTCTTCGAGGCCGCTGCCCGGACCGGGACGTGGCTGGAGATGAACGGCAGCCCTCGCCTGGACCTGGACGATTCGCTGGCGCGAGCTGCCGGGCGCGCCGGCGTGCGGCTCACCGTGGCGAGCGATGCGCACCGCACGGAGGAGCTCGACCAGGTGGCGTACGCGGTTTCCATGGCGCGACGGGCGTGGTTGACCGCGGACCAGGTGGCAGGCACGCGCGACGTCGACGGGCTTCTGGGCCTGCTGCGATGATCGCGCGCCTGCTGCGGCGTCCGGCGGCCGGTCGAGCGCTGAGCCGCCTCGATCACCCGGAGGCGATCGCACTCGCAATGGTGCTGGCCATCGTGGCGGCCATCGGCTGGCTGGCATCGCCCTTCTGGCTTGCGGTGGCGGTCGGCGCGCAGCTGAGCCTGGGCGGCCTCGGGGCGGTGTGGCTCATCGGCCCGGCCCGGATACAGCTCGGGCTAGCGCGGTATGGCACGCTGGCCTCGGCCGCCGTGGCGCTGACGCTCTTTGGGCGCCTGCTGATCCCCAGCGCCGGCCTGCTCCTGGCGCCGGTCGCGGCGTTCCTGCTCTGGACGGTCTTGCGGATCGAGCTCGAGGTGACCCGGACCGGGCGTTCCGGCGTCCTGCTCGACCTGGCGCTGGTGGTCATGGTCTTTGGCACAGCCGCCGGGATCGGCGGC
Organism: Candidatus Dormiibacterota bacterium; assembly: GCA_035632895.1. Lineage (GTDB taxonomy): Bacteria > Chloroflexota > Limnocylindria > QHBO01 > QHBO01 > DASQFY01. The sequence continues at coordinate 10,674 of DASQFY010000015.1, read as the reverse complement.
CTCGTGCCGCTCGACGCGTGGCCGCCCGGCCTGCTCCTCGTCGTGCTCGGCACGGCGATCCCTGCCCTGCGCGCCGCGGAGGCGCGCGGCCGAGCCGGCGCCGAGGCGGTGGGACAGGCGGTGCTGCATCTCATCGCGGTTGGCCAGATCGGCGCGGCGCTTGCGCTGCTGCAGCTGCCCGGGGTCGTCGGGGCGGCGATCCTGGCGCTCGCTTTCCACGCCTGGAGCGGCGCCGCCGAGGCGCTCGACGGAGGCGCGTCCGCGCGCTCAGTGATCATCGAGTTCGGCGCGCTGGCGGTCCTGGGACTCGTCGTGGCGCTGCTGTTGCACGGAGCTTGACTCAGACCAGCCCTTGCGGTCCGCCTCGCGTTGACACCCCTTCCGGGCGGTGCTACAACAAGGCGCTTTCCGGCGGGAGCACCCGCGGAAGCACTTCACCAGACCCTTCCATCCGCCCTTGGCGGGGAGACGCGGCGCACACAATGACGCTCGGCGATACCGATATCACCATCCGCCAGCGACGGCAATTAGCGGACGCGGCGATCGCCCAGGCAACCCAGGGCGAGTGGGATGCCGCGGTCGAGACCAACCAGCAGCTGTTGGAGCTGGGGCCCGATACGGACGCCTACAACCGACTCGGCAAGGCCCTGGCCGAGCTGGGGCGTCACGCCGAGGCGCTCGAGGCCTATGAACGCGCCCTCGAGCGCGATGCGACGAATCGCATCGCCGAGCGCAACGTGTCGCGGCTCCGCGTCCTGGTCGGGGGTGAAGCGGCCGCTCCGGACAACGGAAAGTCCGAGAAAGCATCGGCCGCGCATTTCATCGAGGAGCTGGGCAAGACGGGCCATGCCCGCCTGATCAACCTCGCCGCGGCCCGGCAGCTGGCGCCCCTCAGTCCCGGCGATGCTGTGGAGCTGACCCTTGACGGTGAGCTGTTGGTTGCCCGGGTTGGGGAAGCCGAAATCGGCCAGGTCGAGCCGCGCGTCGGCGCCAGGCTCGCCAAGCTGGTGAAGGGTGGCAACCGCTACGAAGCGGCGATCACCGTCCTCGACCGGGAGGAGGTGCGGATCATCATCCGCGAGGTCTTCGCGCACCCGGACAACTTCGGCAAGGTCTCCTTCCCCGGCAGCACGACGGCGCGCTCGGGTGACGTCCGACCGTACATCAAGGGCACCGCGCTCCGCTACGATGACGACGAGGAGAGCGAGGAGATCGACGAGGAGCCGGAGGAGGTCGAGGAGCTCGACACCAGCCTGCCGGAGTTCTCCGCCGAGCCCGAGCTCGAAGAGGAGCTGCTCGAAGAACCGTAGGAGGCCCGATGGGCGAGGCCGAACGGAGACGACTCGATCATGTCGTCCTCCCTCGTCGCCTCCCCGGGCTGGCGCTGCTGGAGCGCTACTTCCCCTCGCCTGCCGATAATCTGCTGGACGCCGAGCTCGCCGCCTTCGCGCGCCCCGGTGACACCGTCCTCGATCCCTGGGCCGGCACCGGCTGGACAGCGCGGCGCGCTATCGCTCAGGGAATGCGCGCGGTGGCCGCCGACCCCAGTCCGTTCGCCCAGCTGGCGGCCCAGGCCTTCCTGCTCGCTCCCGAGCCCGCCGCCATCGACGCCGCCTTCGGCCAGCTCTCCGCCTCGCGGCGGGTGGATGTGCCGCTGCATCAGCACCTGGAGGAGCTGTACGCGACCCGTTGCGCCGCGTGCCATCGCCCGGTCGTCGGCGAGCAGTTCATCTGGCCGCGGGATGCCGACGCGCCCGGCCGCAAGGTGTACCGCTGCCCATCCTGCGACCTGTCGGTGGGCGGACCGGAGGAGCGCGTGGCGCCGGTCGAGGATGCGGACCTGGCCAAGCTCGGCATCGAGCGGCCGGCCGCGCCCGAACCCGAGCCGGCCGAGGACCTCGCCGACGTCGAGGACGACCTGCCGCCGGCGCCGGTGGGGCTGACCGGCGAGCTCGAGCCCGGTGCTGAGGAAGAAGAGCCGCTCGGCGAGGGCGGTGAGCCTCCGCCTCCACCGCCGGTACCGGTCGACGCGCCAACCGGGCCGCCGGCCGATGGCCCGCGCTACGCCAGCACTGTCCTCCCCGAGCCGGCGCAGCCCCTTGCGGCCACCGACGTGCGTCGTGGCCTCCACTATCAGCAGCTGCGCGACCGGTTCCCGGTGCTCGATGGCCGCAACGACCTGGTGGAGGAGCTGCTCGACCTCTACACCCCGCGCAACCTGTACGCGCTGCAGACGATCGCCAACAAGATCGACGCCGAGTTCCGCGATCCGGCGCTGGCCGCGGTCTTCCGGCTCGCTCTGGCCGCCTGCCTGCTGCCGGCCAGCCGCCTGAACGGCTACCCGGGTCGCGTCGCCTCGTTGCGGATCAGTGGCGGCCACGTGCGCCAGCCGGCCTCCCGCTACGCGCGCGAGGTGAACGTCTGGCGGCTGTTCGAGGCCGCGGTGCGCGACGTGCGCACAGCCGTCGCGGCTCTTGGGCGTGACCGGCGGCCGGCCCGCTTTGCGGCCGACCTCGAGGAGCTGGGGGGTGTTGGGGCGGCCAACGTGCTGTGGATCCGCTGCCGCCCGGCGGTGGTGGGGCAGTATCTGCCCGCCGATGGTGTCGACCTGGTGCTCGGTTCGGTGACCGACGCCGCGACCGTTGACGAGCTGAGCTTCGAGTACCTGGCCACGGCCTGGATGATCGGACGCGAGGCGGCCGAGACGCTGCGGCTGGAGCCGTTGTTCGGCTCGGGCCCGGCGCGCAACGACGGGACGGAGGCGACCGCCCTGCGCCACGCCGTCGCCTCGGCCGCGGGGGCGCTCAAGCCGGACGGCTGGTTCAGCATCCTGCTCGACGGTGACGATCCGGATCGACTGCTGGCGGTCGCCCTGGCCGGCGCCGCGGCCGGGCTCGATCTCGTGGACGTCATCCACCGCGAGTCGCGACGGTCGGGCGATGGGGCGATGCTCCACTTCCGCAAGGCGTCGGCCGAGGATCGGCTGCGGGACGCGGTGCAGCCGCGCCCCCTGCGCCTTGGCGCCGCGGACGGGCATCTCACCTATCCGGAGCTGGCGCAGGCGATCGAGACCGCGGCGCTTGCGCTGCTTCGCCAGCGCGGCGAGCCGGCAGGCATGAGCCGGATCGCGGCGGCGGTGCTCCTCGAGCTGCAGCGCGTCGGCCTGCTGCGGCGCCTCGCGCACGGGCGCTCGAGCGAGGGCGATTCGGAGTCGGAGGCCGCCGCCAGCGATGAGCGCCTGGAACGCGGCGGCCCCGCACTGCTGGGCAAGCTGCTGCGCGAGGAGCTGTGGCGGGACGATCATCGGTCCCTGGTCCGGCTGGGGGAGGGCGATCGACCCGCCTGGTGGCTGCGTGAGCCCGAGATCGCCGACTCCCCGCTCGCCGATCGGGTCGAATGGGCCACCTTCTCCGTCCTGTCGACCGCCGGTCGGCTCGACGAGCAGGGTTTCCTTGAGCGCATCTACGCCCTCTTTCCGGGCCTCGAAGCGCCGGACGAGGAGCTGGTGCGAGCCTGCCTGGCGGCGTACGCGGCGGTGGGGGAGAAGGGCCAGCTGCGCACCGAGGACGATCTGGCCCGGCGCCTCGAGGACCACGCCCGGATGCTCGGGCAGCTGGTGGACTACGCCCACCGGCTGGGGCTGCGGGCCTGGGTCAGCCGCCGCGAGCAGGATCGCCAATACGCGGGCGCGTCCCTCGGCGAGCGCCTGGCCGACGATGAGCGACGCGCGTACCTGCCGCTCGTGATCCGGGCACCCACCGAGGTACTCGGCACGGTGGACGCGATCTGGTACCGCCGTGGGCGGCTCGCATTCCTATTCGAGGTCGAGTGGACGGCCATGCTCGGAGAGGCGATTCTGCGCCGCGGCCGTCAGATCGAGCCGACCGAGCAGCAGGCGCGTTTCCTGGTGTTCCCGGCGGAGCGGACCGAGCTGGTGCGGCTGAAGCTCGAGCGCTCCCCGTGGCTGCGGGCCGAGGTCGAGCGCCAGAACTGGCACTTCCTCAAATGGCAGCACCTTGAGACGCTCGTGGCCCGCGATGCGGCGAGCCTGGACAACCTGGAGCCCGTGCTCGGCCTCGACCCGCTCATCGAGCGGGGCGGCCAGCAGCTCACGATGTTCGGGGAGTAGGCCGCGAAGAGGCTTGCTCACCGCAGGAGGGGGCGCTCCGTGCGAACCTTGACCCCCGGCGGTATCCTCCTAGGGGAGTGCCGTGGTTCCCCCCTGCGGCACTCCCTTCGCCCGCTACTGGCTCCCTTGCCGCGATGCGCGTCGCCCCACCGCGCGACGGACGACGGCCATCACCTCGTCAACGTATGGCTCACCCTGGCCGGTCTGGATGGCGTGGGCGAGGCATCCTGAGATGTGATCCTCGAGCAGCAGGAGCGCCACCTGGTCGGCGGCGGCGGTCATGGCCTCCACCTGCTGCAGGACATCGAGGCAATAGGCTTCCTCGGCCACGAGGCGCTGCAGCCCTCGCGCCTGACCCTCGATCCGTCGCAAACGGTTCTGCAGCTTGCGACTGTCCTTGGTGTAGGAATGGCGGAAATGGGTCGTCGCGGATTCGCTGGTCATACTGCGGGGCAGTATGCGGACCGATCTCGCCGCTGGTCAATCGGTGGCCCGAGGACGGATCGGTCAATCCGGTTACGATGCATGACTCATGACCGATCTGGAGCGCCACGAGCTGACCAGTCCGCTCGAGCGCGTGCTGGTCATCTTCAGTCATCCCGATGACGCCGAGTTCGGCGCGGCGCCGACCATCGCCGTCCTCGCCGCTTCAGGAGCCCGCGTCGACTACGTGGTGACGACCGACGGCGGCAAGGGCACCGATGACCCGACCATGACGCCCGAGCGGCTGGCCGCCACACGGACCGCCGAGCAGCGGGCCGCGGCAGACGTGCTTGGCGTGAAGGAGATCGTCCACCTCGGGTACCCTGACGGCTATCTGAGCCCCAGCCTCGAGCTGCGGCGCGACCTCGTGCGCCAGATCCGGCGCTTCCGGCCCGATCTGGTGATCGCCCAGAACCCGCAGCGTCGGACGGACGGCAACCCGTTCATCGCCCACCCCGATCACCTGGCCACCGGCGAGGCGACGCTGTCCGCCGTGTACCCCGCCGCCCGTGACCGACTGAACTTCCCGGAGCTGCTCGACGAGGGCCTCGAGCCATGGAAGGTGGCGCAGGTGCTGGTCGCCGGGGTCGAGCGGTCGAACCTGTGGGTCGACGTCACGGCCACCTTTGACACCGGCCTGTCGGCGCTGCGCTGCCACGCCAGCCAGGTCGCCGACTGGGGCGCGGTCGAGAAGCGGATGGCCGAGCGAGCCCGCACCGCCGGCGAGGAGGTTGGGCTGCCGATGGCGCAGGCCTTCCTCTCGATCCTGCTGACCTGATGCGCGGGTATTGGGGCGGCGGCGAGGGGCCGGACCTGACGGCGCGCCCGGGCAGCGGGCCGCGCACGTTCCGACGCATCGTCGGCTTCTTCAGCCCATACCGCGGCCGCCTGGGAGCGATCTCGGCCCTGATCGTCCTGACGGTGAGCATCGGTGTCATCAACCCGATCCTGCTCAAACTGGTCATCGACAACATCCTCAGTCCACAGCCCAGCGTGGAGCTCCTGTACCTGCAATGCGGGCTGATGATCGTGCTGCCGATCATCTCGAGCCTGATCGGCGTCTGGCAGTCGTTCCTCTCGAACGTGGTCGGGCAACGGGTCATGGACGACCTGCGGCTGGCGCTCTACAGCCACCTGCAGTGGATGCCGCTGCGCTTTTTCACCGAGACCCGCACAGGCGAGATCCAGAGCCGCATCAGCAACGACGTGGGCGGGGTGCAGTCGGTGGTGACCGATACCGCCGCGTCGCTGCTCTCCAACTTCGCCACGGTGGCGACCACCGTGATCGCCATGCTGATCCTGGACTGGCGGCTGACCGTGCTTTCGCTCGGCATGTTGCCCGTCTTCGCCTACATCACCTACCGGGTCGGCAAGGTGCGGCGCGAGGTGAGCGGCATGACGCAGCGCTCGATGGCCGAGATCAGCGCAATCACCAACGAGTCGCTCTCGGTCTCCGGCGTCCTGCTCAGCAAGACGTTCGGGCAGCAGCGGGCGAGCATCGAGCGCTTCGCGCGCGAGTCGCGCCGGCTCGGCGACCTCCAGATCCGACAGCAGATGATCGGGCGTTGGTTCTTCGCGCTGATCGGCACCTTCTTCAGCATCGCGCCGGCCTTCGTCTACCTGCTCGCCGGGTCGCTGATCATCGGCGGCGACGAGAACGTGTCGGTCGGCACCATCGTCGCCTTCACAACGCTCCAGAGCCGGCTCTTCTTCCCGCTCGGGCAGCTCCTCAACGTGCAGGTCGAGATCCAGGGCGCGCTCGCGCTGTTCGACCGCATCTTCGAGTACCTGGAGATGGAGGCCGAGATCACCGACGCCCCCGATGCCGTGACGCTCGACCCGGCGGCCATGCGCGGCGAGGTCCGGTTCCGCGAGGTCTCGTTCAGCTACCCGCGCTCGGCGGCGCAGCTCGAGGCGCAGGCTGAGGCCGAGCTGGCTGAGGCGACCGGGAGGGCGGTGCGCCTCCCGATCCAGCCATTCGGCCTGAACGCGATCGACTTCGAGGCCAAGCCGGGCCAGCTCGTCGCGCTGGTCGGACCATCGGGCTCGGGCAAGACGACCACCCCCTACCTGATCCCGCGCCTGTATGACGCGAACGCCGGATCGGTAGAGATCGACGGCATCGACGTGCGAAGCATCCAGCTGGAGTCGCTCGGGCGGGCGATCGGCGTGGTCACCCAGGAGACGTACTTGTTCCACGCCTCGATCCTGGAGAACCTGCGCTACGCGAAGCCGGAGGCCACGATGGACGAGATCGAGGTTGCCGCCCGGGCGGCCGCGATCCACGAGCGGGTGATGGAGCTGCCGGAGCAGTACGACACCATCGTCGGCGAGCGCGGCTACAAGCTGTCCGGGGGCGAGAAGCAGCGCGTCGCGATCGCGAGGGTGCTGCTGAAGGACCCGCGCGTGCTCATCCTCGACGAGGCGACCAGCGCGCTCGACACCGTCAGCGAGCGTCTCATCCAGTCCGCCCTCAATCGGTTGATGGAAGGGCGGACCACGATCGCCATCGCCCACCGCCTGTCCACCATCCTGCGCGCCGATCAGATCCTGGTGCTCGATCGCGGTCGGATCGTGGAGCGCGGCAGCCACGACGAGCTGTTGCGCCACGAGGGCCTCTACGCCCGCCTGTATACCGAGCAGTTCGCTTCCGAGGCCGAGGCGCGGCTGTGAGTCCCGACGTGGGCGGTGCCTGCTGCGACGCGCCTGGGTACGCCGAGCTGGCCGACTGGCCCTCGGACGTGTCGCGGCTGCTCTACGAACGACTCGCCGGCCTCGGTTTTGCCGGGCGATCGGTGCTCGAGATTGGCTGTGGCTACGGGCGCTTGCTGGTCGGCGCGCTCGTCGCGGGCGCCCGTTTGGCGACTGGCGTGGAGCTGGATTCCGAGGCCCTGGAGGAGGCACGCGAGCGTGCCGAGGAGGCCGGCGTCGGCGCGCATGGCACGTTCCTGGAGGGCGATGGAGCCGAGCTCGAGCTGGCGCCCCATGACTTCGTGGTGCTCGACAGGGTCATCTGCTGTTATGCCGACGGGGACCGGCTGCTCGAGCGCTCCGCCGCGTTGGCCGGTCGGGCATATGCCATGACCGTCCCGGAATCGCGTGGCCTCCGGGGTGCGTGGAATCGGATCGCCTACACGTTCGGCGGCATCGTGGACAGCCTTCGTGGCGAGGAGCGCGTCTACCTCCACGACGTGCGGCGCATGGAGCGGCGACTGTCGGAGGCCGGCTTCCGTCTCGATCAGGCCGAACGGCTCGGGAAGTGGCATGTCGGCATTTACCTGAGGCCGCTCACGTGAGCGGCGTCGAGCGGCACACCAATCGGCTTGCCCGCGAGACGAGCCCGTACCTGCTCCAGCACGCCCACAACCCGGTCGACTGGTACCCGTGGGGCTCCGAGGCCCTGGAGCGAGCGCGGGTCGAGGACAAGCCGATCTTCCTGTCGATCGGCTATTCCGCCTGCCACTGGTGCCACGTCATGGAGCGTGAATCGTTCGAGGACGAGGCCCTGGCTGAGCAGCTGAACCGCGACTTCGTGCCGATCAAGGTCGACCGCGAAGAGCGACCCGACCTGGACGACGTCTACATGGCCGCGGTCCAGGCCCTGACCGGCGGGGGCGGCTGGCCGATGAGCGTCTTCCTCACCCCTGAGCTCGAGCCGTTCTTCGGCGGCACCTACTTCCCGCCCGATGACCGCCACGGGATGCCCGGCTTTTCCCGCGTTCTGGCCGCGGTCGCGGACGCGTATCGCAATCGCCGGGCGGAGGTGGTCGCCCAGGGTCGCCAGCTGGCGACGCACCTGCGCGAGCAGTTGGCCGTCTCGGCCGGCGACGCCGATCCGGAGCGACGCCAGCTGGAGGCGGCGGCCGCCCGGCTGGCGCGTGCGTTCGACCCCGAGCACGGCGGCTTCGGCGGCGCGCCGAAGTTTCCCGCGCCGATGACGCTGGAGTTCCTGCTGCGCACCTGGCACCGCAGCGCCGACCCGGAGATCCTGCGCATGGTGACGATCACCCTCGACCGGATGGCGGAGGGGGGCATCTACGACCAGCTCGGCGGCGGCTTCGCCCGCTACAGCACCGATGCGCAGTGGCTGGTACCCCACTTCGAGAAGATGCTGTACGACAACGCGCTGCTGGCCCATTGCTACCTGGAGGCCTATCGGGCAACCGGCACCGACCGATACGCGCGCGTCGCGCGCGAGACGCTCGACTTCATGCTGCGCGAGCTCCGCGGCGAGGATGGCGGCCTCGTCTCGGCCCTGGACGCGGACAGCGAGGGCGAGGAAGGGCGCTTCTATACCTGGGATCAGGGCGAGTTCATGATGGTCCTCCGGGATGCAGGACTCGATGCTGACGCCGCCCGCTTACTGGCCGATTACTGGGGCGTTACTCCGGAGGGCAACTGGGAGGGCCGCACCGTCCTGCACGTCACGGGCATCTCGAATCCCGATGCGGTGCTGGTCGAGCGCGGACGGGCGGCGCTGCTGGCCGCGCGCGAGCGTCGCATTCGGCCCGGAAGAGATGACAAGCGGCTCGCATCCTGGAACGGGCTCGCCCTGCGCGCCCTGGGCGTCGCGGCATTGGTGCTCGGCGAGGCGCGCTACGCCGAAGCGGCGAATCGCCTCGCCGGCTTCGTGCGCGGTCAGCTGCTGCGGGACGGCGATCGCCTGTGGCGGACCTCGCGCGACGGGGTGGCGCACACGCCTGGCTTTGCCGAGGACTACGCCAACGTGGCCGACGGCCTGCTGGCCACCTACGCGGCGCTTGGCGCGCCAGAGCATCTGGAGTTGGCCGCGGCGCTCATGGAGCGTGCGGGCGCCGAGTTCTGGGACGACGCGAGCGGCACCCTGTTCGACACCAGCCCGGAGCACGACCGTACCGTGGCGCGTCCCCGCTCGCTGATCGACAACGCCACCCCCTCAGCGAACTCAGTCGCGGCCGACGTGCTCCTGCGCCTGGCGCTGCTGACCGGGATCCCCGATCACGATCGGCGCGCGCGGAGCATCCTTCGAGCGGTGGCCCCTGCCCTGGAGCGCCAACCGACGGCCTTTGGGCGGATGCTGTCCGCCGCCGACCGCGCGCTGGCCGAGCCGCTCGACGCCGTCGTCGCCGGCGAGCCGGCTGATAAGCGAGCCCTCGCCCTTCGCCAGGCGGTGGCCCGCCCGTACGCACCCGACCTGGTGATCGCGCCGGTCGTGCCCGGCGGAGCGTTGGACGACATGCCGCTCTTCGCCGGCAAGGGGATCCGCGACGGAGCCCCGATCGCCTATGTCTGTCGCGGATATGCCTGCGACGAGCCCACCGCAGATCCCGCCCGGGCAGCGGCCCAGGTGGCGGGATTGGCCGCGCGGGCGAGCACCTAGCCCGACAGGAAGCTGAGCCGAACCAGTCGGCGGGCGTTGTCCGGGTTCGGGTCGACGAGCGCGATCGACTGCCACGTCCCGAGGGTCATGCTTCCGCCAGCGACCGGCACGCTCAGCGATGGGGGAACGAGCAGCGGCAGAAGATGATCGGCGCCATGCCCGGGGGACCCGTGACGATGGCGCCATCGCTCGTCACGCGGCAGCAGCTGGTCGAGGGCGGAGAGCAGGTCGTCATCCGATCCGGCGCCCAGCTCCATGACGACGACACCAGCGGTGGCGTGCGGCACGAAGACGTGGAGCAGCCCGTCGCGGCCGACGGCCACCTCCGCCACGAAGGCTGCGCAGGCATCGGTCAGGTCGAAGACACCGCGCCGTGCGTCGGTGCGCACCTCGATCTCGCGGGAGTCCACGATGGCAGCCTACCAGCCGGCACGCTCGGAGCACGAGCCCGACGATGCCCCTATCATCCGCCAGATGCACCGCCGGGCCAGCGCACAGCTGATCGCCGCGGCGCTGCTGCTCGGCGTCCTGCTCAGCGCCTGCGGCAGCGCCGAGCCGACGTTGACGCCGCTCCCGAGCCCCACGGCCAGCCCGAGCCCGTCGCCGAAGCCCACCCCCAGCTCGACTCCGTCGCCACTCCCAGCCGCAACCCCGCTCCCGCTGGACGAATCGCTCCTGGATCGGCGAGTGACCGTCCTGGTGC